>JAUQQI010000054.1:1457-8873 GCA_030549955.1 Chloroflexota bacterium | reverse complement strand
CCGCTCCGACCCGACCCCACCGGCCATGGCCTCCACCTGTTCGTCAATGCGCTCAACCACCGGGATAAGCCGGGCATCAGGGCACCGCTTCGGGTCGGCCGTGTAAAGGCCGGCAATGTCGGTCAGAATCACGAGCAGGTCGGCGTCCACCAGGTTAGCCACCAGGGCCGAAAGGGTGTCATTGTCGCCGAACCGGGTTTCCCGGATCTCGTCGACGGCGACGACGTCGTTCTCGTTGACAATCGGCACGACTCCCAGCTCCAGGAGGGCGAGGAGGGTATTGCGGGCGTTTAAATACCGGCCCCGGTCCGCCAGGTCGGCCCGGCTGAGGAGTGTCTGGGCGATAATGATGTCATGCCAGCCGAAGAGCAGGTCATAGGCATACATGAGGCGGCTCTGACCGACCGCCGCCATCACCTGTCGGAACGGGATGTCCCGCCGGTCCCGCCGGACGCCGAGCCGCTGGCGGCCGGCGGCGATGGCCCCGGATGTAACCAGGATGGGCTGCTTGCCCGCCCGGTGGAGGGCTGCAACTTGGCCGACCAGCTGGGCCATAACTGTGAGGTTGAGGCGAGCCGTGCCGGCGGTAAGGACGTTGGTGCCAACCTTGACGACAATGCGGCGGGGATTTTCGGGAAAGCGGCCGTTTTCGTCAGCCATCGTCTCCGCACACCCCGATGGGGTCAACCCTCAGATTATACCTGACCGGGGCCGGCTTCCCGGTCAGCGGCGGACCACGGGCATCAGGGCCCGGAATCGGGGCGTTGGGGTTGCGGCGATAACATAATCCCCAACCTGTAATGGTCGGTTAAGATAACGGGGCCCCGTTGGGTCAGCCGGTGTCCCGTCAAAATAGGGCCGCCAGGCGGTCGGGGTCCCGCCTTCCCGAACCTCAAAGTGGAGGTGGACGCCCGTCGTCCAGCCGTAGTCGCTCTGGTCGGCCAGCCGCCAGCCGGTCGGGACAAAATCGCCCACGTTTACGTACCTCGTCCGCCAGTGGGCGTAATAAGTGGCGACGTGAACACCCCCGACAAGGCCGTGGTCAATAATGATCAGGTTTCCGTAGCCGCCGTACGGTCCGCTCCAGGCGTCCCCGGCCCAAACGACCCGGCCCGGGTAGGCCGCGACAATTGGGGCCTGGTTTTCAGGGAGATTAAACGGCTTGGCGATGTCCAGGCCGGGATGGCCGGCCCTGAAAACGTCGCTGACGTAGCCGGTCGAGGGGATCCCGAAACCCGCCCCTAACCCTTGAACTTCGCCGACTGAACCGACCGGTACCGGGAAATCCGTCCGCCGGAGGGGCACAACAAGCCGGGTTCTAACGTCGGCCAGGGTGAGGCCACCCCGGTGGTAAAGGACAACCAGCCCTGCCCCGCCCCACGCCGCAAACTGGACCTCCCCAACCGTGGTCTCGAGCACAATTCTGGCCGGTGACCCGCCAGAACTGACCATCAGCTGACCGGCCGGACCCACCCACAGAAGCTCGTCGCCAGCCCAGTAGGGGAATGCCCCCGGCCCGGCAGCTGCAAGTCGACCGCTTCCGAGGTCGATAAACATGACCGTCCGGGCTGAACCTTGGGGCCGTTCGAAGGCCAGGGTTTGGGAATCCGGCGCCCAGACCGGGTTTTCGGCCGGGGCCGGGGCGGCGGCCAGGGCTTGGCCGGTTTCAGGGTCGACGACCCAGAGGGTGGTTTCCCCCGGCTCGCCGACCAGAAGGGCCACTTTTCTCCCGTCGGGGGATACCCTGGGGCCGGTCAGGGGTGCCCGGCTGGTCAAGATTGTCTGGCGGCCTGCCAGTCCTCGAAGCCGAACCAGGCTGAAGGCGCCGGTTCCGTCCTGGGTGACCAGAACCGGGTCTCCGTTCGGGAAATAATCGGGAAAGCCAACCCAGCGGAGCCCGTCGACCGGAAGCCGGAGGACGGTCCCGGGCATTCCCGGCCCAACCTGGACCTCCCAGAGCTCCCCACCGCCAGCGGCAACAGCAAGCCGGCTCGAATCCCCCGACCAGCGGAGGGCCGTGACCCGGTCGATAGCGAAGGTCACGACGTGACCATCCCCGAGCCGGAGGATTCCAGGCCGGTGGTCGGGGCCGGTAAAGGCAAGCCACGTCCCGTTCGGGGAAAGGGCAAGGGGCGGTAGCACGGGTGGGGCCGCCTGTCCCCTGCTTCCGCCCAGGCCGGGCCCGGCGCCGAGAATCACCACCAGAAGCAGGACGAAAGCCCGGCCGAGTCGACCTGCGAACCCGCTTAGCGGGTCACACCCCGTTTTCGGAGCTCCTCAACCTGGGCGGGGGAGTATCCCAGGGCGCTCAGGACCTCGTCGGTGTGTTCGCCCAGGGCCGGGGATGCCGACCGGGCTTCCAGGGGCGTTTCGCTCATGTTGATGATCGGCCCGACCATCTTGATCCGGCCGATTACTGAGTGTTCGAGTTCAACGACCAGGTTATTTGCGATGACCTGCTCGTCCTCGAAAAGCTCCTCGGTGAACCGGACCGGACCGGCCGGAATCCCGGCCTCATCCAGGATCCGGAGCCATTCGGCCGTGGTCCGCTGGCGGAAGATCGCCTCGGCCTGCCGCGTGAGCTCTTTTCCGAACTCGATGGCCTCGGGGCTTTGCGGGTCGTAGCCGGGGTCAAACCGGATATCATGCAGTCCGAGGAGCTGGAGGAGCCGTTTTCGCAGGGGATCACTCAGGCAGCCGACGGCGATAACTGAGTCCTTAGTCTGGTAGGTACGGTAGTAGATATTGCCCGGGGGCCGGGGACGAAATTCCAGGTAGCGGGCGTAGACCTCTTCGAAAGGGCGACCCTCGGCCCGCATCCGCTCCAGGTCGGCCATGAACTGGCGGTAAGGTTCGGCGTCAATAGCCTCAATCCAGGTAAACCGCGAGGTCTGAACGCCGAGGGCGCTGGCCAGCAGGGTTGTCTCAATCTTCTGGCCCTTTCCGGTCCGCTCGCGAACGTAGAGGGCGGCGCAGATTCCCCAGGCCATTGCCAGGCCGGTCGCAAAGTCGGCAATCGGCGTCGAGACGATATACTGCAGGACGCCGTCAACGATTTTCCCCTCGCTCGCCATCAGGCCCGTGATCGCCTGGGCGATGATGTCGTAGCCGGGGCGCTGGCTGTGGGGACCCCGCCGGCCAAAGGCCGTGTTATCGCAGTAAATTAGCCGGGGGTTAATTTTCGAAAGCCGCTCGTAGTCGATCCGGAGCTTGCGGGATACGTCGGGCCGATAATTGACGATAACAACGTCGGCATCGGCGACGAGCCGGTCCACGACCTCGGTCGCCTCAGGGCGGGTCAGGTCGAGGGGCAGGCTCCGTTTGCCGCGGTTCAGGGAGATAAAGGTGCGGCTTTCGAGGGGGATGAACTGCATATTGAGCCGCCAGGGTTCGCCGTGGGGTGGCTCGATTTTGATGACGTCCGCTCCCATATCGGCCAGCAGCATCCCGGCGAACGGGCCGGCGATTATCTGAGAGAATTCGACAACCTTAATTCCTGCAAGCGGCCCAGGCATAGCAACCCCTGGTGAGGCACGGTTTCGGCGCTAATTTAGGTTACCGGATTTGTACAGTCGTTGCCAGATCGCCGGCGCGGCTGGGGTGTTGACGCCGGGCGGGACCGGGTAGGCCGGTCCGGTGCGAGGGCGGCCATGACCGGACCGGGTCGGCGGAGGTTGAGGCTCAGGGTCGAAGCTCGGTGGCAAGGAACCTGGGAGTTCGGGCAAGGGCATCCCGTCGGGCCATGGCCCGACGGGCGGCCACCGCGATATCCGCGGCGGTGAGCCCGAATTTTTGGAGGAGTTCTTCGGGCTTGCCCGATTCGCCGTACCGGTCACGGATGCCGATAAATTCGACCGGGACCGGGACCGTCTCGGCGACCACTTGGGCTACAGCCGCCCCCAGGGCGCCCTGAACGAGGTGCTCTTCCGCAGCGACGATGGCTCCGGTCTCTTCGGCAGCAGCCACAATGGCCTCCCGGTCGATGGGTTTCACCGTGGCCATCGCCAGAACGCGGGCCGAAATGCCCTCCCTTGCCAGGATTTCCGCGGCCTCCAGGGCGGCCGAAACCATAATCCCGTTTGCAATGATGGTCACGTCGTGGCCGGGCCGCATCAGGGCGGCCCGACCGAGCTCAAACCGGTAGGTCTCGTCGAAGACCACGGGGAAGCGGGGTCGGCCGGTCCGGATGTAAAACGGCCCGTAAGTTCGGGCCGCAACCTCGACCGCCTGGGCGGTCTCAACCTCGTCGGCCGGGACGATGACCGTAAAGCCCGGCAGGGCGCACATTAACGCCACGTCTTCAATGGCCTGGGCCGAGGCCCCGTCCTCACCGACCGTGATGCCCCCGTGACTGGCGACAATCTTTACATTCAGATGGGGCTGGGCGATAGAGACCCGGATCTGGTCGTAACATCGGCTCGTCGCAAAGACAGCAAAGCTGCTCACAAAAACCGTCTTGCCGCAAAGGGCAAGGCCGGCCGCAACCCCCATCATGTTCTGCTCCGAGATCCCCAGCTCGAAGAACCGGTGCGGGAACCGCTCCCGGAACAGGTAAATGTACGTGGACTTGGCGAGGTCACCGCTGACAACGACGATCTCGGGATGGGTTTCACCCAGCTCGGCCAGTTTGCGGCCGTAGGCTTCGCGGGTTGGCATTCCGAGTCGGAACTTCACGGCTCCTCCCCGGCCAGCTCCTGCAGGGCCCGCTCAAGCTCATCAGGACGGGGTGCCCGTCCGTGGAACTCCGGATTGTGCTCCATAAAGCTCACTCCCTTGCCCTTGACGGTGCGGGCAATGACGACCGATGGTCGGGTCCGAATGCGCCGGGCGGCGTCGAGGGCCCGGGCGAGTTCGACCAGGTCGTGGCCGTCAACCTCGAAGACTCGCCAGCCGAAGGCGGCCCACTTCGCGTCGAGGGGCTCCAGGTTCAGGGTCCTGGCGACGAAGTCGTCGTTTTGAATGCCGTTGGCATCGACGACCGCCGTCAGATTGTCCAGCCGGTAATGGGCGGCGGCCAGCGCGGCTTCCCAGACCTGCCCCTCGTCAAGCTCCCCGTCCCCGAGCAGAACATAGACCCGGTAGTCGAGGCCGTCCAGCCGGCCGGCCAGCGCCATCCCGACACCGACCGAGAACCCGTGGCCAAGGGACCCGGAAGACGCCTCAACCCCAATGTCAAGGTTGTAGGAGACGTGGCCCTGCAAAGGACTGCCGAGTTTGCGGAGGGTCATCAGCAGGTCGGTCGGGAAATAACCGGCTTCAGCGAGCACGGCGTAGAGGGCCGGCGCGGCGTGGCCCTTGCTCAGGATAAACCGGTCCCGCAGGGACCAGCGGGGGTTTGAGGGGTCGTGCCGCATTATCCCGAAGTAGAGGGTCGTCAGGATCTCAACCGCCGAAAGGGATCCCCCTGGGTGGCCCGAGCCCGCCGCTGCGGTCATCCGAACAATGTGCCGCCTCACCCGCCGGCAGATGGCCGCAAGCCGCGCCTGAGTCTCGGGGGCCAGCAGTTCTGCGAGGGAGCGCCGCTCAAAAAGGCCGCTGGACGCAACCGAAGGAAAGAGGGCAGGCGACGGCACGGGCTGCGGTCTACTCTCTTCGGCCATCTTCCGGTAATCATTATACCGGACTCGACCTGACGCAACCAGGTACTATGGCCCCAAGGATGGTAAGATTTAATTCGGGCCGCAGGGCATCCCGCCGGACCAGCCCGCCCGGAAACAGCGTGGGAAAGTTTGCCGTTCGGGTCACTAAGGATTACCTGGTCTTTTGCGCCGCCCACTTCATCACGTTCGGGGGCGAGTGCGAAACCCTGCACGGCCACAATTACCGGGTGACAGTAAGCCTGGCCGGCGAGGTTGATGACAATTACTATGTGTTTGACTTCGTCACCCTCAAAAATATTGCCCGGGAGGAATGTAATCGGCTTGACCACCGGATGCTGCTGCCGGCGAACAATCCGCACCTGGGGATTGAGGTCCGGGACGGGACGGTTACCGTCCGGTTTCGGGACCGGGTTTATCAGTTTCCGGAGTCGGACGTAGTGCTTTTGCCGATTCCCAACACCACGGCCGAAATGCTGGCCCGCTACCTGGCCGGGCGGCTCCGGTCCCACCCCCTATTGACCGGGGCACGGAACCTGGAGGTCCTCGAAGTCGAGGTGGAGGAGTCCTTCGGCCAGTCGGCCCGGTATCGGGAAATTCTGAGGGAGAAAGAGCGTTGAAAGGGACCCATCGGGTCTATCTCGGCCTTGGAAGCAACCTGGGGGACCGGGAGTTCAACCTCCTTGAGGCCGTCGAGCGCCTCCGGCTTCTTGGGGATGTCGTTAAGGTCTCGCGGCCGTACGAGACCGAGCCGGTGGGGTACACGGACCAGCCCAAGTTTCTCAATATTGCCGTCGTTCTTGAGACGGACCTGGAGCCCGGTCGGCTCCTGCGGGAGGTCAAGCAGATTGAGGCCGACCTCGGCCGGGTCGAGACGGTCCGGTTCGGGCCCAGGCCCATCGATGTCGACATCCTCGTTTATGACGACCTGACCCTGCGGACGCCGGAGCTGACGATCCCCCACCCCCGCCTGACGGAGCGGGCGTTTGCCCTGGTTCCCCTGGCCGAGGTTGCGCCCGAACTGGTCATCCCCGGGACCGGCCGCACCGTCCGGGAGCTGGCCGAACGGGCGGACGCAGGGGGGGTTCGCCCCGTCCGCTGGGAACTCAGGACCCTGCTCGGACGGGACCTCCAGATGGAGGCTCCGGCCGTGCCCCTGCCCCTGACCTGGGTTGGGGTCGGTGAGCTGGAGCGGATGGTGCCCTTTGAGACGCCGGTGGGCCTGGCCTTTTGTCCGGTGCGGCTCTGGGTCGGGGTTACCCTTGGACCGGGCCGGCGGGGCATCCACGCCTCCCGCTTTGGGGAAGCCCTGGATGGGGTGCTGGGGAACGGGCCGTTTTCACCGGGCCGCCCCGATCAGCTGGCGGTTCGGCTTGCGGCAGAGGCCGCCCGTTGCCAGGAGGCCACAGCCGGTCACGTCCGGCTCGTCGTACGCTATCCCCTTTCCCGGAACGGGGTGTTCTGCACCGTGACGGCCGAAGCCCGCTACCGGGCCGGAGGCATCCGGGCCGGGCTGGGGGTCGAACTGTTGGGAATGACGGTTTGCCCGTGCGGGCTGGAACTGGTCGGCCAGTATGCCCGGCGCCGGCTCGAAGCCGCCGGGGCGCAGGCTTCGGCCGATGTCTTCGGCCCCCTGCCCCTGGCCAGTCATGCCCAGCGGTCGCGGCTGGCCGTCTTTATCGGGGCCGACCGGCTCCCGGTGCCCGAGCGGCTTGCCGCTCTGGCCCAGGCGGCCCTGAGCGCCGAAACCGCCGACACCCTCAAGCGTCCGGAAGAGCTCATGACCATGCTCCAGGGGCACGGCCGACCGCGGTTTGCC
>JAUQQI010000054.1:0-1447 GCA_030549955.1 Chloroflexota bacterium | reverse complement strand
GGACCTGCTCGTCCGGGTGGCTCGCGAATTTCCCGACTTGCCCGATTCGGCCTACGTGGAGGCCCGGCTGGCCAACGAGGAATCAATTCACCCCCACGACATCACCGTAACCTGGACCGGTACCATGGGGATGTTACGGGGTGGAAGTTACCGGCCCATTGGCCGGGAAGACTGGTTTAACGGGGTCGGGGATGTTTGAGTGGGGCGTTCGGACTTATATAATGGGCATAATAAACATGACCCCGGACTCCTTCGCTGGGGACGGGCTGGGCACCGACGTGGAGGCCGCGGTTAAGCGCGCCCGGGAAATGCTCGCCGCCGGGGCCGACCTGCTCGATGTCGGGGGCGAGTCTACCCGACCGGGGGCTGAACCTGTCCCCGCGGATGAGGAGCTGCGGCGGGTCCTGCCGGCCGTTAAGCGGCTGGCCCGGGAGTTTGATTGCCCCATATCCATCGATACCTATAAGGCGGTCGTCGCCGAGGCCGCGGTCAGGGCTGGCGCCCGAATAATCAACGACGTCTGGGGTTTGCGGATGGACCCGGCCATCGCCGACGTGGCCGCCCGGACCGGGGCCTATCTGGTCATCACCCACAACAGTCGGCCGGCCCCCGACGCCGCCTGGGACTACACCCCGGTCGAAGGCGGCGTTATCGACCGGATTCTGGCCGGCCTTCGGGAGGCCATTGGTCGAGCCGGCCGGGCTGGGGTCGACCCTGACCGGATAATTGTCGACCCCGGCATCGGCTTTGGCAAGACCTGGCGGGAGAACCTGGTGGTCCTGCGGGAGCTCAGGCGGCTTCGGGAACTTGGTCGGCCCATTCTCATCGGCCCGTCCCGGAAAAGCTTCATCGGCCGGGTCCTAGGTACCGATGTCGAAGGCCGGCTCGAAGGCACCGCGGCCGCGGTCGCCATCGGTATTACCAACGGGGCCGACCTGGTTCGGGTCCACGACGTCGGGCCGATAGCAAGAGTGGTCCGGGTTGCGGACGCGATCGTCCGCCCACAACCGGCCTAGCCTTCGAAATCGGGTTCGGGGTGGGGAAGCGGGGGGAGTGCCCAACTGCCGGTTGCCGGCGGTCGGGCGTCCCGGTCGACCCGGACATCCAGCACGTAAGGCTTTTCCGCCTCAAGGGCCGCCTCAAGGGCCGGCCTGATGTCGGCCGGCCGCGCGATAACAGTCCCCTCGGCGCCCATCGACCGCGCCAGGGCCGCGTAATCGGGGCTGAAAAGCTCCCCGGTCCGCTCCCGCCGAAAGCTGGTTGCAAGCTCCCGGCCGGCCCCAAAGTAGCCGAACTGCTGGTCCCTGATGGAGACGTAGCCTTGGTTGTTCCAGACAACCCAGACGACCGGAATGTCATATTCGACGGCGGTCGCGACCGCCCCGGTGTACATGAGAAAGCCGCCGTCGCCGACGACGGCCACGACCGGCCGGTCCGGCGCGGCCAG
>JAUQQI010000058.1 GCA_030549955.1 Chloroflexota bacterium | reverse complement strand
CGCCCTGGCGCTGGGTGGGGCAGCCCTGGCCGGGCTTTACCTGACCCTCGTAGCCGGGCCCGGCGTCCTGGTCTTTACCGGCCTCGGCCTGGTTATTCTTCTCGGGTATACCGGCGGCCCGTTGCCCCTGAAATATTTCGGCCTCGGTGAGCTGGCCGTCCTGGTCGTCTGGGGTCCCCTCATGGTCGGGGGAACGTACTACAGTCAGGCCGGGTTCGTGCCGGCCTGGGTCTTTTTCGGGTCCCTTCCCTATGCCCTTGGGGTTACGACCGTGCTTCTGGGCAAGCATCTCGATAAGGTCGAATTTGACCGGGACCGGCAGGTCCGAACCCTGCCCGTCATCCTCGGCCAGGCCGGGGCCCGGCGGCTCACCCAGGCGGCCATCGTCTTAATGTACGTGACGGCCGTCGGGGTCGCCGGCTGGCAGGAGTTTCCGGGGATGCTGGCCGTTTTACTTAACGTCGGCGGGGCCTGGAAGACCCTGCGCTTCCTGGACGAACCCAGGCCGCCGGACCGACCCCTCTGGTACGTCGGGGGCACCTTCCTGCATAACCGGCGGTTTGGGCTTCTGCTGGTCGGGGGCCTGGCGGCCGAGGTCCTGGTCCGACTCGCCCTCGGCCGCTAGCCCACCCGGTAGGCCGCGAGGCGGCTCACCAGGTGCTGGGGAACCCGGCCCAGCAGGACCGTTCCCTTCAGGGTGTGGCGCTCGGACCAGATGCTTCCCTGCCGCCGGACAAGCTCGACGACGCCTGATGCCTCGTAGGGTATTTCGAGTTCGATGTCAACCATTGGCCGGGTCAGGGCCTTCTGAATCTCCCGGCGGAGGTCGTCGAGGCCCCGGCCGGTGGTGGCCGACGTAAGAACGACCCCGGTCGGGTCGAGGCCGAGCCGGCGGCAGAGCGCCTCGAGCCGGTCAGGTCCGACCGGGCCTGACAGGCGGTCGGCCTTGTTAAGGACGGTCAGGACCGGCTTTTCGTCAAGGCCCAGGTCGGCGAGGGTCTCCAGCACAACCTCAACCTGGCGGTCGGCGTTCGGGTGGGAAACGTCGACCACGTGAAGGAGCAGGTCGGCCTCCTCAAGCTCCTCCAGGGTTGCCCGGAAAGCCGCGACTACCGTCGGCGGAAGCTTCTGGATGAAGCCGACCGTGTCCGTAAGGAGCACCTCCTGGCGGCCGGGCAGGACGAGCCGGCGGGTTGTCGGGTCGAGGGTTGCGAAGAGCTTGTCTTCGGCCGGGACACCGGCCCCGGTGAGCGCGTTGAGGATCGTCGACTTGCCGGCGTTGGTGTACCCGACCAGGGCGACGACGGGCGTGCCGGTGCGCTTGCGCCGGCGGCGGTAGAGGGCCCGGTGCTGGCGGACGGCTTCCAGCTCCCGCCGCAGGCGGGCGATCCGGTCCCGAATGAGGCGCCGGTCGGTCTCCAGCTGACTCTCGCCCGGACCCCGGGTGCCGATGCCGCCGCCGAGCCGCTCCAGGTGGGACCACTGGCCGGCCAGTCTGGGTAGCAGATACTCGTGCTGGGCGAGCTCCACCTGGAGCTGGCCCTCCCGGGTCCGGGCCCGGCGGGCGAAGATGTCCAGGATGAGGACCGTCCGGTCGATAACCTTGGCCTGGATTGTGTTTTCCAGGTTCCGTTGCTGGCTCGGGCTGAGCTCGTCATCAAAAATCACCAGGTTGGCCCCCAGGGCCCGGCGCAGGTCGGCGACTTCCTGGGCCTTGCCCCGGCCGATGTAAAAGGCCGGATTCGGGGCCTGAAGCCGCTGGCGGACCACCCCGACCACCTCGGCCCCGGCCGTCCGGGTCAGCTGGGCCAGCTCCGCCAGGGACTCATCCAGGGGCCAGCCATCGGACCGGCCAATCAGCTCAACCCCGACCAGGATTGCTTTTTCGGCCTGGTTATTGAACCGTCCAGCTTTAACCATCTCAGCCATTCTTGCTCCAGGCGACCAGCCGGCGCAGGGCCTCTTCGAGACGGTCGTCGGGGGTCGTCAGGGAAATCCGAAAATAGCCCTCGCCGCCCGGCCCGAACCCAACGCCGGGGGTAACAACCACCGCCGTAGCCTCGAGCAGCCGGAGGGCAAAATCAATGGACGGCTGGCCGTCCGGGGTCGGAACCCACAGGTAGAAGGTTGCCTTCGGCAGCCAGACATCGAACCCGGCGGCCCGCAGGGCTTCAACGGCCAGGTCCCGCCGGCGCTGATAAACCCGGTTATTCGCCTCAACCCACCCGTCGGGGCCCTGCAGGGCAGTTATTGCCGCCCGCTGAATCGCCTGGGGAATCCCCGAATCAAAGTTAGTCTTCACCCGGGTAAGGGCCTGGATGACGTCGGGATTTCCGACGGCCATTCCAATCCGCCACCCGGTCATATTATACGTCTTTGAGAGGCTGTGAAACTCCACTCCCACCTCCCGGGCCCCCTCCACCTGCAGGAATGAGACCGGCCGGTAGCCGTCGAAGGCCACCTCGCTGTACGCCGCGTCGTGGCAGACAACGATGTCGAACGCGTGGGCGAATTCGACAACCTCCCGGAAGAACCGCTCGTCGGCGGTCGCACCGGTTGGGTTGTTGGGGTAGTTCAGCCAGAGGAGGCCGGCCCGCCGGGCAACTTCGGTTGGCACGGCCGCCAGGTCGGGGAGAAATCCCCGGTCCTTTTTGAGGGGCAGATAAAAGACCTCCCCGCCGGCGAAGACGGCCCCCGACGTGTAGACCGGGTAACCCGGGTCTGGCACCAGCACGATGTCGCCGGGGTCGATAACTGCCAGGGGGATGTGAGCGATTCCTTCTTTGGACCCGATAAGGGGCACGACCTCGGTGTCGGGGTTAAGCTCGACCCCGAATCGCCGCCGGTACCAGCCGGCAATCGCCGCCCGGAGTTCGGGCAGGCCTTCGGTTTCCGGGTAGCGGTGGTTTAGCGGGTCGCGGGCGGCCTCGCAGAGGGCATCAATAATTGGGGGCGGGGTCGGCAGGTCGGGGTCGCCGATCCCCAGGCTGACCACGTCCCGGCCCTCGGCCCGGAGCCGGCCGACGGTCCGGCTGATTTCGGCGAAGAGATACGGAGGCAGCAGACCGAGACGGCGCGAGGTTCTCATCTCAGTCGTCTCCCGGGGGTGGATTCGGGGGTTTTCAGGACCGGGCGGCGGCTCAATCTTCGAACCACTCGCCGACAAAGACTTCGGCCGCGGGGCCGGTCATCAGGACCTCACCCTGGCCGTCCCACTCGATTTCGAGGGTCCCACCGGGAAGCTCAACCCGGACCTTTTCGGGCGCAAGCCGTTTAAGTCGGGCGGCAACAGCCACGGCACAGGCGCCGGTGCCGCAGGCGAGGGTCAGCCCGACCCCCCGTTCCCAGACCCGAACCCGGTAATGGTCCGGGCTGAGCCGGTTAACCACCTCGAAATTTGTCCGCTTCGGGAAGAGGGGGTGGTTTTCAACTTTCGGCCCGACCTGCTCGAGCGGAAAAGCTTCAACCGGGTCGTCGAGAAAGGCGATGGCGTGGGGATTCCCCATCGAGACGAAGGTCAGGGCGAGCCGGTGACCATCCACAATCACCGGATAGTCGATAATGGGCCCCGGACCGGGCAGGTCGACCGGGACCTCGGCCGGGTCGAAGCGGGGCCGGCCCATCGCGACCCGGACAGCCTCAACCACCCCGCCCCGCCGGACGAGGCGGAGCCGCTGGATTCCGGCCAGGGTCTCGACCTCGAGCTCGTCCCGGTCGGCCGGAATGTAGCTGTGGTCGGCCAGGTACTTGGCAAAGCAGCGGATGCCGTTGCCGCACATCTCGGCCTCGGACCCGTCGGCGTTGATAATCCGCATCCGGAAGGGGGCCTTTTCGCCGTCCTCAAGGAGCAGCAGGCCGTCTGCCCCGATGCCGAAGTGCCGGTCGCAGAGCCGGGGGGCGAGCCGGTGCCAGTCGAGCCGGCGGGCCCGGGCGTCGAACAGGATGAAGTCGTTCCCGAGGCCGTGGACCTTATAAAATCGCACGGTCAGTTTCTCCCTCCGGGTCTCGATCCTTAGGATACCACGGTGGCGGCCTTACCCTCCACCGGCCAGGTGACGTTCAACCAGGCCGGCCGCCTTCTCGACCAGGTCCGGGGCATCGGCCCGCAGCCAGGTGATCCGGGGGTCGCTCAGTCTGAACCAGCCGTACTGGTGACGGGCGTAGTTGTGGATTTCGTTCCTGGTGAGGCGGATGGCCTCGCCCAGGGAGATTTCGCCTTTAACGTGTTTTATAAGCCAGCGGTAGCCGTGGCCGGTAAGGGCCGGCAGGTCGGCCGAGTAACCCTTCCTCAGGAGCTGCCGGACCTCATCGAGCCAGCCGGCAGCCAGCATCGCCTCAACCCGTCGGTCGATCCGTTCGTAAAGCTTCTTGCGGTCCAGGGTAAGACCGACAATCAGGGGGTCCCAGGCAGGCGGGTTCTTATGGCGCAGCTCCGAAAACTTCCGGCCGGTCCGAATTATCACCTCGAGGGCCCGGATGACCCGCCGCAGGTTCCGGGGGTCGATCCGGGCGGCTGCCTCCGGATCCCGGCTTCTAAGCTCGGCGTAGAGGGCCTCGGGCCCTTCCGCCTCGGCCCGCTCCCGAAGCTGCCGGCGCAGGTCGGGGTCCGGGGGAACCGGCGGAATCTCGTAGCCTTCAAGGAGGGCCCAGACGTAATGGCCGGTGCCGCCGACGATAATGGGCAGTTTTCCCCGGCGGGCAATCTCTGCGGCGGCCTGGCGGGCCAGCCGGGTGTAAAGGGCAACGCTGAACCCCTCGTCGGGGCGGACGATGTCGAAGAGGTGGTGGGGGATGCGGCGGCGCAGTTCCGGCGAGGGCTTCGCCGTGCCGATATCGAGACACCGGTAGACCTGACGGCTATCGGCGTTAACGATTTCGCCGTCGAACCGCTCGGCCAGGGCCACGGCCAGCTCCGACTTCCCGGTGGCCGTCGGCCCGACGATGACCACCGGCTTTGGCCGTTCCGGCATCATTCGATGCGGGGGTCGAGTCGCCCGGCCGCCTTAAGGGCGCCAAACATTCTGGCCGTCTGGCTGATGCCTTTGGCCAGCGGCGTGTAGGGCCCATCTCCCAGGAAGGACCGCAGGCACCGGTCATCAAGCTCCGGCGGCAGGGGCAGGGGTGGGCCCTCAAAGCCGATAAGTTCCCGGCTTTCGGGAAGGATGCGGCCGAGCTCAGCCAGGAATTCTTCGACCGAAACTACGCTACCCCGGAGGTTAAAGACCGGGGCCCCGGCGACCTCCCGCCGGGCGGCCGCAATGAAAGTCCTGGCAACATCCTCGGCGTACTGGAGGTCCAGCCGGCCGCTGAAACGGATCTTAAAGGGGACCCCCAGGATTGCGGCTTTGATGGCCTTGGTCGGGTCGGAAGTCAGACCCTGGTCCCGGCCCAGCCCGTAGACGGCCCAGGGCCTCAAACCCACCGACGGGACGCCGTAATCCTGCCAGTAGAGGCGGGCTGTTCCCTCATTGGCTTGCTTGTAAACCCCGTAAAGGGTCTCGGGCCGCTGGGGGGCGTCGTCAGGGAGGGGTCCGGACGCGCCGTAGAAATCCGGCGGGCCAAAGACGGCTACCGAACTGGCATAGACCAGCGACCTGATCCCGAGGCGGCGGGCGGCCTCGAAAATGTTGACCGTGCCCACAACGTTGACCTGGGCGCCCCGGATGGGGTCGGCCCGGCAGAACGGGATCTGCAGGGCGGCGAGGTGGATGATGCGGTTTATCCGGTGGCCTTCGAGGGCCCGGAGAATGCCGTCGAAGTCGGTGATGTCAAGCTTGATGAAACTTACGCCCGGAAGGGAGTCAGGGGGCACAAGGAGACTCAGGCGCCGGGGCTCCGGGTCAATGTCAGCCCCAACGGCCGTGGCGCCCCCCTCGCCCAGGAGCTTCAAGACCCAGGACCCGATACAGCCTGAACTGCCCGTAACGAAAAACCGCTCGTCCGTCATCGCCCCAGCCAGGTATCAACAAGCTCGTAACTCCCAGGCCCCGAATGGGGCCGGTAGCCCCGAACGTAAGGTTGCCAGAGGCCGAAATGGCTCGCCGAAATGAGGCCGATAAAATACTGCTGTTCGGCCAGATAAACCTGAATCTCATCGATGAGCTGTTTACGGGCCGCCTTGTTTAGAATCCGGCGCTGTCGACGGATAAGTTCGGCCAGGTAGGGGTCGCTCACCGGGGCCGGCCCGCCAGGTCCAAACATGGCCGCAAGCTGCTCATCCGGGTCCAGGAAAAAGCCGTAGGCCTGCAGGCTCAGCTCGGCCGGCCCGTCCCCGGTCAGGTTAAGGCCCAGGCGGGCGAACTGGTCCCGGAGCAGGTCAGCCCAGGCCCGGCCGCCTACCAGACCGGGCGGGATTTCGAGCCGCAGGCTGGATCCCTGCAGGCCCGTTTGTTCGGCGAGCTGCCTGGCCGCCTCCGGGTCAGGCCGATGGTACCTGGCGGCCCTTTCGAGGCGGTCCGCCGGGAGTGTCCACTCCATCAGGGCGGGGCTTAAGGGTCCGGCGACCGTCCCGTGCCCCCGGAAGAGCCGTTCCAGCAGGACCTGCCGGTCGATGGCCAGGGCCAGGGCCTGGCGGGCCTGTCGGTCGGCCAGGGGGCCGGCGTCGGCCCGGACTTTAAGATAGAACGATTCGGCCCCCGGCAGCTCCTCGGCCTGGGCCCCGGGCAAAGCCTGCCGGATCAGCTCGAACTCTGCCGGGGAAGTCGGCACGGCTGGGGGGAGGAGGTCGAGGGCCCCGGCCCGGAAGTAAGCGAGGCGGGCGGTTTCGTCGGGGATGATAAGCCAGTGGACCTCGTCAAGATATGGCCGGCCCGGGAGAAAGTACTCGGCATTCTTCTTGAGGATCAGGCTTATGCCCGGGATATGCTCGCTGACGACGAACGGACCGGTCCCGACCGGGGTCGTCCTCAGCAGGGTCGGCTGGCCGAGCAATTCCCGCGGGACAATCCAGCCGTAGGGGCCGGCCACGTAGTTAATAAATGGGGCCGTGACCTCTTTGAGAATCACCTTAACGGAGTACTTATCCGGAACCTCAATCCGGTCGATGCGGCCGAAGTGGAGCTGGTGGCGGGGGTCGGGACTCGACCTGAGCCACTCAAAGTTTGCCTTGACGTCTTCGGCCACGAGCTCCCGGCCGTTGACCGGGGGCCGGTTGTGAAAGCGCACCCCCCTTCGCAGGTGAAAAACGTAGGTCACGTCGTCGGTCTGCTCCCAGCTTTCAACCAGGTCCGGCTCAGGGATGAGCTGGTTCGGGTGAACTTCCCGCCCGGTCCGGAAACGGACGAGCCGGGAGTAAATCAGGCCCATGATGGGCAGGGCCGCCGGGACCCCTCCGTGGGGGTCCAGGGTCGTAGGGTCGGCGTGGTAGCCCACCTTCAGGATACCCCCGGCGCGGGGGCGGGTCGGATCCGGGGGCCGGGCAGGCTGACTGATCTCCGGAACGCGGCAACCGGAGGCACCCCCAGCTGAGAGGCCCACCCCGAGCATGAGGCCGAGGGCCTGCCGTCGACTCAGCCGCAGTCCCATCCTAACCTCCCCGCCCGACCGCTTTACCGGAAACCGAAGCCGTTATCCGCACGATTTCGACGAAGTCGCTCGCCCGCAGGCTTGCCCCGCCGACCAGGGCCCCGTCAATCTCCGGGTGGCTGACAAATTCGCCGATGTTTTCCGGTGAGACACTGCCCCCGTAGAGGATTCGGGTCCGGCCGGCAGACGTCACCCCGAACTCCCGGCCGAGCACCGCCCGAATTTCTCCGATAACTTCGCCGGCCTGTTCGCCGGTTGCCGGCCGGCCGGTCCCGATGGCCCAGACCGGCTCGTAAGCCACAACCAGCTCCCGGTCGGCGGGCCAGTCCTTGAGGCCGGCTTCAAGCTGGCGGGTGACGACTTCGAGGGTAAGACCGGCCTCATTTTCAGCCAGGTTTTCGCCCACGCACAGGATGGGGATAAGCCCGGCCCCGGCCGCGGCCCGGAGCTTGCGAGCCACCGTTTCGTCGGTCTCGCCGAAATATTGCCGGCGTTCGCTGTGGCCGATGATGACGTAGCGACAGAACGGCCGGAGCATCGGGGCTGAAATCTCCCCGGTATATGCCCCTTTCGGCTCCCAGTGAACGTCCTGGGCCCCAAGGGCAATCGGCGTGTCGGCTAAGAGCTGATAAACCGGGTAAATCGACGTGAACGGCGGGCAAAGCACCAGGTCGACATCCCGGGCCAGCTCAACGAGCCGGTCGACCATGGCCACTACCAGCCGGAGCCCCTCCGGCACGGTCGTGTTCATTTTCCAGTTGGCCGCAATTAGCGGACGACGCATCGGTTTCAGGCCCCGAACCGGGTGAGCCGGCCGGCGTGGGCGAGCATCAGGGGCATGATGGCCGTTGCCGGGATCAGGCCCAGGCCGCCCTGCCGGCAGGCCGTCTCCCCGAATTTTTCGGCCCGGTCGGGCCGGCACCAGCGGGACCAGAGCACGACCGGGACCGGGTGCCAAGAGTGGGACCGGTAAACCGCCGGGGTCGAATGGTCACCGGTGACAACGACGACGTCCGGTTGCAGCTCTATCAGCCGGGGAATGAGCCGGTCGGCCTCCTCGATGGCCGCAACCTTGGCGTCAAAGTTGCCATCTTCGCCGGCGGTATCGGTCCGTTTGAAGTGAACGAAGAAAAAGTCAAACTCGGCGAAGCGGTCGGCCACCGTCTGAAAGTTCTCGGCCAGCGTCTGGCCCGTCGGCACCACCGTCATGCCGACCAGGCGGGCCAGGCCCCGGTACATGGGGTAGGTCGCGACGGCCGCCGCCTTAAGCTTATAAACCTCCTCGAAGGTCGGTGGGTGGGGGTGTTTTGCGAAGCCCCGCAGGAGAACCATATTCGCGGGGTGTTCGCCAGCC
>JAUQQI010000102.1 GCA_030549955.1 Chloroflexota bacterium | reverse complement strand
GCAGGACCTGCGCTGTCTCGACCTGACCCCGGGGCCGGGCCACGGCCGGCGGCTGGGGGTGGCCCTGCCAGCCCTGATGACGATTCTGGCCGTCGGGATTCCGGCCGCGGTTGCGGATTACAACCTTTACACGGACCCCCGCTACGGTAAGGATGTCTGGCGAGAGGTCGGCCGGTATCTGGCCGGGTGGGTTGGGGACGACGAGGTCGTTGTGCTCGATTCAGGGCACGCCTTTCCGGTTTTTGTTTACTATTACCCGAAATCAAACTGGGTTGCCCTGCCCCCTGACCCGCCCCCTTCTCCGCTGGTAGACCGCCCCCTCGGGCCCGAAGTTGGGCCGATTCTTGCCCGGGCCCTCCAGGGGCGGCGGGGGGTCTGGGTCGTCCGGTGGCAAGACCGGGTGGCCGACCCGACGGACCTTGTCCGGACCCTGCTCGACCGGGTCGGTTATCACACCCCAGTGCCACCCCTCTTCGGGGCGATTCGGGTCGAGCACTACGTGGTGAACGGCGACCTGCGGGAACTTGTCCGGTTTGACCCGGAATATCCCCTGGGCTGGGAATTCCGGGACGAGATTGAGCTGGCCGGCTACGACCTGAGGCCGATTGACGGCTCGGCCCTGGAGTTTGTTTTTTACTGGCGGGCCCTGCGGGTGCCGTCGGCGGTGTATAAAGTGAGCGTCCGGATTGTGGACGAGGGCCGCCGAATTCTCGCCCAGGAGGATGGGTGGCTTGCCGGCGAAATCTACCTCACCCCAATGTGGCGGCCGGGGAATCTCATCCTGGGCCGGCTTCGCCTGCCGGTGCCCCCGGACCTGCCGGCCGGTCGGTACGGTCTGGACCTGGTCTTTTACAAGGCTGACCTGAGCTGGACCGACGATGTCCGCCGCCTCGGAAGCGTTAACCTCGGAGCCCCAGGCTACTAGGAGCCTGGCCCGCCTGGTCCGGGCGGGCGGTCTGCTAGCCGTTGCGGTCGGCTTCGCTCTCCGGGTTCATCTGCTTGACCAGCAGGGCATCTGGTACGACGAGGCTTTTAACCTCTCGGTCGCCGGCGCCGGCTGGCCGGGACTTCTTGACCGGGCCGCGGCCGATTTCTACCCTCCCCTTTACCACGCTGTCGTCTGGGCATGGGTCGGACTGGTGGGCACCGGTGAGTTTGGGGTGCGCTATCCATCGGTCTGGTTTGGGACCCTCCTGGTGGCGGCCGTTTTTGGTTTCTGCGGGGCCGTGCTGGAGCTGTTGCCGGCTGAGAAGGCTGAGCGGGTCCAGCTCCTCCCGGCAGTTGGGGCGTTTCTGGTCGCCCTTTCGCCCCTGCTCGTTGACCTCAGCCAGGAGGCTCGGATGTATACCCTCCTCGGGCTGGCCATGGTCCTGAGTGAGGTCAGCTGGACCCGGCTGGGCCTGAGGGGCGGCGCCGGAGCCGGGGCTCTGTATGTGGCGGCGACGGCCGCGGCCTTTTACACCCACTATGCCGCCCTCCTGGGCTGGGTCTTTCAGCCCTGGCAGCTCCTGTTTATCAAAAGGGACCGCCGGCTCCGGCTCTTCCTCCTCTGGGTCGTTCCGGCGGTCCTCTTTGTTCCCTGGTGGGGAGCGGCGTGGGGGCGGTTCAGCGCCACCGTGAACCCGGGGGCCGGGACTGCCCTGCCCGAAATCTTCCGTCGCTCCGTCGAGATTTTCTGGACCGGCTACGGGGTTGAACCCTTCTTTCCGGCCCCGGACCCGGCCACCGCCGCCGCGGATACCCTTAAGGCCACGGTCCTGGGCAGCATCATCACCGCCATCTTCCTCAGTGGCCTTCTGTCGACAAAAGGCGGCCGCCGGCGGTATCTGGTCCCACTGGTGGGCCCCCTGCTCCTGTGGTACCTGGTCGCTCTGGGCCGGCGGGACTTTGCGCCCCACTACCTCATCTGGGTTGCGGCCCTTGGCTGGGCCTTCGTCGGCCTTGGCGTCCTCCGGCTTCCGCGCCTGCTTTCACTTGGGGCCCTGGGACTGAGCCTCGGAGCCGAGGCCTTTGCCCTTTTTAATCTCTATTACGTGCCCCGCTACTGGAACGACGACTTCCGGGGGATAGCCCGGCTGGTCGAAGAGTTAAGCCGGCCCGGGGAGGCGATCATCGTCAACGCCCCCTATGCGACGGTGGCCCTGGACTACTATTACCGGGGCCCGGCTCCCAGGTTCGGCCTCCCGGCCCGGCCCGACCAGCCCGACGCCCCCCTGGAGGCTGAACTCCGCCAGATAGCCCAGTCCCACCCGTTCGTCTGGCTCATCCTCTGGCAGACTTATTATTCGGACCCAGGGGACCGGGTTAGTCGGTGGTTTTCGGCGAACGGTTACCTGGCCGAGGACTGGGACCTGCGGCCCCACGCGAGGGTCATGGGTTTCTGGACGGCGCCGCCGGTCCTTGACACCCTTCCGCCGGATGCCCTGCCTGGCCCGGAGGTGGCCCTTGGGGGGAGGATTCGGCTCGCCGGGGTGGTCCCGCCCCGGCCGGTGGTGGCGCCGACCGAATTGGCCCAGGGTCGGCCGGAGCTCCACTATATCCTCTACTGGGAGGTCATCCGGCCGGTGGACGGGGCTTACAATGTGTTTGTGCACGTGCTTGACCCGGCGGGTCAGGTCGTTGCCCAGGGGGACGGGCCGCCCGTCCGCGGCAGTTTTCCGACCGACCGCTGGCCGGCGGGTAAAATTATCCGGGACGACCGGACGCTCCGGCTCCCGCCGGATTTTCCGTCTAACGAGTACCGCCTGCTTATCGGCATGTACCGGCTTGCAGACCTGATCCGGCTCGGCCACGGCGGGGTGGACCGGGTCGAGGTCGGGCCGTTTAAAATCAGCCCCTGACCGACGAAGGAGGCATAAGATGGTTGAAGAAAGGCCTGAAACCGAAGAGCCGAGGGTCGTCGGCCGGACCCGTCACGGGGAGTTGACCCTTGACCAGATTGCGGCCATCCAGCCGGGCCTGGGCCGGCTCATGCCCGAGGTGAGCAACCACTACTGGGTAATGTTTTACGCCGCCCGGGGCGGCAACTGGGCCCTGGCCCGTTACTGTCTGGGCCAAGTCCGGGCCCTCTTTCGAATCGGGGCGACAACCCGGCCCCGGATGCGCCCGTACCTAGAGGCCTTTGACCGGGATTACCTGGGGCCGATCGAGCTGGCAATCCGGAACCAGGACCTGGCCGCCTTCGAGGCCGCCTACCGGCGGGGGATAGAAGGGGCAAACGCAACCCATGCGGCCGTCGGCCATCCCGAGATAATCTGGCAGCTTCCGCCGGACCCACCGAAGCACCTGTACCTCGGACCCCTTCCGCCCCCGACGAATCCCTGAAGGGGAAGGCTTTGGGGCGGCCGAATTTGACAGGCCGGGGTCCTGAGTGTTAATCATGAGGCAGGATGAGCCGGACAGCTTTGCCCCAGACCCCTGCCGAGGCGAGGGCCCTGATCCGGAGCGGCGCCTGGACCGGGCCGACTTCGGGCCTGGCGATGGGCTATGTCCAGGCAAACCTGGTCATTGTGCCGAAAGATTACGCCTTCGACTTTCTCAGATTCTGTGTCCGCAATCCGAAGCCCTGTCCCCTCCTGGAGGTCACTGAGCCTGGCTCGCCCGAGCCGGTGACCGCCGCCCCGGGCGCCGACCTGCGGACTGACCTGCCCCGCTACCGGGTCTTCCGCCACGGGGAGGTCATCGACGAGCCGACGGATATCTCCGCCTACTGGCGGCCCGACCTGGTGGCTTTCCTGCTGGGCTGCAGTTTTACTTTCGAGGCGGCCCTGGTCCGGGCTGGGGTTCCGGTCCGGCATATTGAGTGCGGGTGCACTGTATCAATGTACATTACCAACCGGGAGTGCAAGCCCGCGGGGCCGTTTAGCGGACCGCTCGTGGTTTCGATGCGGCCGGTTCCGGCTGGCGAGATTGCCCGGGCTGTCCAGATAACCGCCCAGTATCCGCTGGCCCACGGTTCCCCGGTCCACATCGGCGATCCGGCGGGCCTCGGCATCGCCGACATCAACCGCCCCGATTTTGGCGACCCGGTTGAGATCAGGCCGGGCGAGCTTCCGGTGTTCTGGGCATGTGGGGTTACACCCCAGCTTGCCCTGGCCCGGGCAAAGCCCGACCTGGCGATTACCCACTACCCAGCCCACATGTTTATTACCGACCTGCCCGACGAGGCCATCCGGGCGTTCTGAAGAAGCCGGGCTTTCCCGGTGTGTTATAATTCCCTGTGGGAGGTGCGGCTGAAAGGTTCGCCCTTCGCCCATGAGTAAGAACGACGAGCTTCCGAGTAATCGGGCCTCGTCCCCGCCGCCTTTGAGGCCTCATCCGGGATATCGGCCCCAGTCCGGCCGGGAGTTTACCCTTGCCAGACCGCCCCTTGCTGGTTAACCCTGAAAGTATACCCTTCTTATACGCGGTTAGTGTTGTCGCGCTGTTGCTGGTCGCCCTGCTGAGCGCCGCCGAAGCCAGCTTTATTTCGGCGAACCGGGTCCAAGTCCACAATCTGGCCAGGTCCGGCAACCGCGGGGCGCAACTGGTAGAAGATCTGCTGGGCAACTACGACCGGCTCTTCGGAACCCTCCGGCTTGCTTCGACCTTCCTTACGATTTTGTTCGCCGTCACGGTTCTGCTTTTAGGCATTTACTATTTCGGCTGGGATGGCTCCAGACTGGCCGGCGTGGCTGGCGTGGGGGCGATTGGGATCGTTTTATTAGGCCAGATAACCCCCTGGCGGCTTGCGGCCGCCCACGCCGAGGCGGTGGCGCCGGTTCTTGCCTGGTTTGTCCGGGGGCTGATGGTGGTGGCCGGTTGGCTGACCGAGCTCTTCATGCACTTTCCGGAACTCCTTCTCCGCTGGGCCGGCAAACCGGTCGCCCGCCGGTCGCCGTTCCTGACCGAGGAGGAATTGCGGCTCCTGCTTGAAATTAGGGGCGAGCAGGGGACCATCGAAACGACCGAATGGCGGATGGTGGAGAAGGTCTTCGAGTTCGGGGACCGGCAAGCCTACGAGGTGATGATTCCCCGGACGGACATCGTCGGGGTGCCAAAGGCGACCACGGTGGCGGAGTTTCTCCGGAAGGTTTACGCCCGGGCCCCCCACGCTGCCTACCCCGTCTACGATGGTAACCTGGATAACATCGTCGGCATCCTCCACCTGAAGGACGTAATTATGGGGCTGGCCCGGGAGACAATTACCCCGAACAGCCCGGTTGACGGCCTGATGCGGGAGCCCTACTTTGTCCCCGAGACGAAAAACATCAGCGAATTGCTGGCCGAAATGCAGGAACGTAACCAGTCCGTGGCGGTCGTGGTGGACGAGTTTGGTGGGACGGCCGGCCTCATCACAATTAATGAGCTGACCAGCGAAATCGTCGGCCGGCTGGGGGATGAGCGGCCTCAGGGCGAAGAGGGTGTGAAGCAGATTGATGAGCGGACCATTGAAGTGGACGGGACCATGCGCCTGGACGAACTGCGGGACCTGGTTGACGTTGAGTTCCCGGAAGGAGAATATGACACCGTTGCCGGCTTCATCCTCGCCCGCCTTGGCCGAATCCCGAAAGTCGGTGACTGGGTCGCCTTCGACCACCTGAGGCTGGTCGTCTCTGAGATGGATGGGGTCAAGATCGAGCGGGTCCGGCTGGTGCGGGCCGACAATACCGCCGGCATCGCCGAGCCCCAGCCGGGCACGGCGGCCGGGCCCGCTGCCTGACAACTGCCCCGGTCTGACCGGTGTTGCCAGTCGGTCCCCTGGACCTCATTTTCAGGTTCGTGGTCGTACTCGCCCTCGTCGCCCTGAATGGCTTTTTTGTTGCCGCGGAGTTTGGGCTCGTTGCCGTCCGCCGGAGCCGGATCGAACAGCTCGAGGCTGAGGGCCACCCCCTGGCCCCGACGGTCCGTGACGCCCTTGACCACCTGGACGCCTACCTGGCCGTTGCCCAGCTTGGTATAACGATGGCGTCCCTGGCCCTCGGTTGGGTCGGTGAGCCGCTGCTGGCCGAGCTGTTCGAGCCCCTGTTCGGCTTTCTTGAGCCGGTGATCCGGGTCATCAGCGCCCACGCCGTAGCTACTGCCGTGGCCTTTGGTTTAATTACCGCCCTCCATATCGTCCTGGGGGAGCTGGCCCCGAAAAGCCTGGCGATTCAGCGTAGCGAAACGGTCAGTCTGGCAGTAAGCGTCCCGATGCGGGTCTTCTTCGTAATTCTGCGGCCTTTCGTCCTCCTCCTGAATGGGGCCGGTATCCTGACCCTGCGGGCCCTGGGCCTCCAGCCGGTCGCCGGCGAACAGCTCGTCCATTCGGTTGAGGAACTCAAACTCCTGGTGGCGGCCAGCCGGGATGCCGGAGTCCTCGAACCGGCCGAGGAGGAGATTGTCGAGCGGGCGCTGGTGATCGGGGAGCGGACCGTTTACGAGGTAATGGTTCCCCGGACCCTTATTGTGGCCGTGCCCGAAGACGCCACCATTTACGAAGCCGTTAAGCTCTGCCTGAGCACCGGCCACAAGCGCCTGCCGGTATACCGGGAAAGCATCGACAACGTCGTCGGAATCGTACACCTGCGGGACATGGTCGCGGCGATCTGGCCTGGAATTGACCCGGCCGCCGCCAGCCGGCCCGTCAAAGAGTTAATGCAGGAGCCCCTTTTTGTGCCCGAAAACGCTACCATCGATTCGGTGCTGGCCCAGATGCGACGTGGGAACAAGATGGCGATTGTTGTCGAGGAGCGGGGCGGGACTGCCGGCCTGGTGACCCTGGCCGACCTGGTTGCGGCGGTGCTGGGCGAGCTGAGTCCAGAGGCCCGCATCAAGGTCCAGCCGGATGGCACCGCCCTTATCGATGGGCTGACGTCGATTGATGAAGTGAACGAGCATCTGGGCACGGCCATCGAGCACCCCGAGTACGACACGATTGGGGGATTTATAACCGGGCGGCTCGGCCGAATCCCCCGGGTCGGGGATTCGGTCGAAATCGACGGCTACCGGTTTACGGTCGAGGCGATGGTCGGCCTCCGGGTCGGAACCCTGCGGGCCGAACCCGTCAGCCGGCCTGATGCGGGTTGCCCGGGCACTTGTGGAAAAGGCGGGGAAGAATTTTCCTCATAAAAGGGCTATCAAAAAGATAAAAAATCCTCGGGCTGCCCTGTCGGTTGGAGAGGAGAACAGGTATGGAAGTAACGCTGCTGGCTTACACACCGGCCCCCCTCAAGGTGATTTACACCGCCGCCCGGACCTGCTATTCGGCCCGGCCGCCGGCCGAGATCTGGGCGGACGAGGTCCCGGAAGAGAAGATGGAGGACCTGGTCAACCGGCTTATCCAGCAGGGCCACCACTCGGTCCTCGAGCACGTCTCGTTCACCCTGGGCATTGCCGGGATCTCCCGCTCGTGCCTTGCCCAGCTCACCCGCCACCGGGTCGGGATTGCCTTCTCGGTTCAGTCCCAGCGGTATGTCCGGCTGGACCGACCCACCTACGTTACGCCCCCGAGCCTGGGGCTGGACGGCGAGCGCCGGACCCGCTTCGAAAAAGCCATGGCCGAAGCCTGGCAGGTGTACAACGAGCTGGTGTCGGCTGGGGTTGCCCCGGAAGACGCCCGGTTTGTCCTGCCGAATGCGACGACCTGCAACCTGGTCCTGACCGTAAATATCCGGGAGCTCATACACATCTGCGAATTGCGCCTTTGTCCCCGGGCCCAGTGGGAAATCCACGAGCTGTTTCTTAAAGTTGCGGCCGAGGTTGTCAAAGTTGCGCCCTTTCTCAAGCGCCACCTGGTTCCGAAGTGCCTGCGTTTAGGTTACTGTGATGAGCCCGAAAGCTGCGGCATAATGCCCCACTGGCGGGAGCTCCAGGCTCAGGGCCGGCTCCCCAATCCGGTCAGCCGGCTCCAGGATAACGGTTAAAGGGCCGGCCGTTCCCCCAAGACCGAAACCTTTTCACCCCGGCGGTGTTAATAAGGGCGGGTAAATTACACCGGGGGCGGAGACCCAGATGGATGCAACGCCGGCAACCGCAAGATTTTCGTTTGAGCCATTTGCCGAAACGGCCGAATACCTGGCCGTGAACCGGGCGGCCCTCAGCAACCTGGGCCGTTACATCTCCGGGGCCGTCCGCCGGGTGCTGGACCTGGCGACCGGTGTGGGCACGATGGTCCAGCTCGGTCGGGAGCAGATACCGGCCCTGCATGAGGCGATGGTGGTCTGCATCGATGCGTCCCGGGAGGCGATAATCGCCGGGCGCCGACGGCTGAGCGGTGAGCCGAACCTGCACTGGCTCCAGGCCTTCGCCCAGCAGTTGCCCCTGAAAGGCCCCTTTGACCTGACGACTTTCGGGAACGGGATTCACAACCTGAGCCACGAAGATAAGCTGGCGGCCCTGAAAGACGTCTTTCGGGTAACTGCCCCGGGTGGCCTGCTGTTCTTTAACAGCGCCTTTTACGAAGGGACCGTCGTCGAAGGGACTGAAGGGTTTTACCGGGCGAAGATCCTGCGGGCCGTGGCCGAGCTCAAGCAGATGGGCGTTCCCCGGTCGAAAGAAGGTCGGGCTGAGGCCCGGAACTGGCTGAAGCCTGAGGAGTACGCCGAGCTGGTCCGGGCTGCCGGGTTCGAAATCGTCTACCTGGGCCAGCGAGAAGTCCGCGTTTACCGGGAAGGGTGGCGGCTCATCTGCGAATATGCGGACTATGCGGCCGGAGCCCTGCACGGCTACCCGGTTGACATCGCGGCGAAGGTGCTGAGCCGGGCGGTCGTTTCGGTCCTGGACGAGATGGGCTTTCTCGATGAGCACGGCCAGCGGTACATACCCCGCCGCTGGCTGGAGGTCATCGCCCGGAAGGCCCCCGGCTGACCCCCCTTTGCCGGCGCCGCCCCTCGGCCGGGTTCAGCGGGGCTGACCAGAAAACCCG
>JAUQQI010000291.1:5584-9055 GCA_030549955.1 Chloroflexota bacterium | reverse complement strand
ATTCAGGCGAACCAGGTTCGCGTCATCGACCTGCCGGCCGACCGGGTTCCCCCAACTGCGGCCAGTTCCCCGGCCGAGGTTGTCGGGAAATTCGCCGTGGGTCGACTGTACGCCGGGCAGCTTGTTGTCAGAGAGGCCCTGGCGGATACGGGCGGTAATGCCGGCCTCGCCTTCGCCATCCCGCCGGGCCGCGTCCTTGTGACCGTGAACTTCGCGTCGGCCGCCAACACGGTTACCAGTGGGGCCATCCGGCCCGGCGACCGGGTCGACATTATCGTTTACACCGACGGGGATAACGGCAAGCAGGCCGCGGCCACCTTCCGGAATCTGGAGGTGTTCTCGGTCGGTGGCCGGATGACGACTATAAGCAGTCCGGCGGTCCAGCCCCAGGGTCCCCAGCCAGCGACCGTCCTCCAGTTTGTCGTAACCCCGCAGGAAGCCCTGGAGCTCAAGTTCCTGGAAGGGCTCGGGGCCGACCTGGTGCTGCGCTCGGCCGCCGATAACGCTACACCGCCCCTCCAGGTGGTTGACATGGACTACATGGTAGCTAAATACGGCCTTGAACGGCCGCGCCGGTAGAAGGTGGTGAGGGCAGATGCCCCTGCTTAACCGGATTCAGACCCCATCCAACGACGGGAGCCGTCAGGCTACGTCGTCAGACCGGGGTAGCCGCCCCACGACGCACCGGGCGCCCGATATCCGCGGCAACCAGGACCAGTATCGGGAGCTCCGCCGGCACCTGCAGAGCCGGATTATCCAGGACCTGGATCCCAATGTCCAGGTCGGTCAGGACGAGCGGCTCCGGCAGGAAATCCGCCGGCTCTTCGACCGGTATTTGGCCGAGGAGCCGGTCGCACTGCCAAGGGATGCCCGAGAGCGCCTGTTTGAGGAGGTCGTCGCCGAGATCATTGGGTTCGGTCCCCTTGAACCCCTCCTGGCCGATGAGTCCATAACCGAGATTCTGGTAAACGGCCCGAACCAGGTCTATATTGAGCGGGGCGGGAAGCTCATCAAGACCACCGTCCGCTTTGACGACGAAGAGCATGTGCGCCGCATCATCGACCGCATCATCAGCCCCATCGGCCGCCGGTGCGACGAATCGCAGCCGATGGTGGACGCCCGGCTCCCCGACGGGTCCCGCTTTAACGCCGTCATCCCGCCGATTTCCCTGGTGGGCCCGTGCATGAGTATCCGCAAGTTCCCGAAGCGGCGCCTGACCATGGACGACCTGATCCGGTTCGGGACGCTGACGCCCCAAATTGCCGAGTTTCTCCGGGCCTGCGTCCTGGCCCGGCTGAATATTATAGTCGCGGGTGGCACCGGCTCGGGCAAAACAACCCTCCTGAATATCCTGTCGTCCTACATTCCCGAAGATGAGCGCATCATCACCATCGAGGACGCCGCCGAACTCAAGCTTCACCAGGAGCATGTCGTCACCCTGGAAACCCGCAAGCCGAATATCGAGGGTAAGGGGGCGATCACCATCCGCGACCTGGTTATCAACGCCCTTCGCATGCGGCCCGACCGGATTGTTGTCGGCGAGTGCCGGGGCGCCGAAGCCCTGGACATGCTGCAGGCGATGAATACCGGCCACGATGGTTCCCTCACGACCCTGCATGCCAACTCGCCCCGGGATGCTCTGGCGCGGCTCGAGACGATGGTCATGATGGCCGGGATGGAACTCCCCCTCAAAGCGATCCGGGACCAGATCGCCTCGGCCATTGACCTGGTCATCTTCGTCGAGCGCATGCGGGACGGCTCCCGGAAGGTCACTTACGTTACCGAGGTCCAGGGCATGGAGGGGGATACCATCGTACTCCAGGACATCTTCGTCTTCGAACAGCTCGGCATCGACGAGAACGGCCGGGTTGTCGGCCGCCAGAAGCCGGTCGGCATCCGCCCGAAGTTCATCGAGCGGATCGAGAACGCCGGCATCCACCTGCCCCCCGAGATTTTCGGGGTCGACCGCTTGAGGCCCTGGTAATGGTTCTCGTCGCCGTTCTCATCGCCCTCATTGTCGGGGTCGGCTTTTTCCTTGTCATTTACGGGGTCAACTACCTGCTCGCCCCCGACGAGGAGGTAATGGCCCGGCTGAGGCGGCGATCTCCTGCTACCGGAGCCCCCGCCGGCGAGTCGGGGGCCTCGCCCCTCGCCGCCCGAGTCGACCGGGCCATCGAGCGCCAGGGGTTTGCCCAGCGGCTTGCCCGGGACCTGGCCCGGGCCGACATCAAGATGACGCCGGGCGAGTTTCTCATTCTCCAGACCCTGGCGACGGGCGGCGCCGGCTTTGCCGGGTACCTGGTTGCAGGCCAGAACCTGCTCCTGGGGTTGGTCGGGCTTGCGGCCGGGTATTTTCTCCCCCGTCTGTGGCTCGCCCGCCGGATCGCGGCCCGGCTTGGGGCGTTTAACAGCCAGCTGCCCGGAACCCTCGACCTGATGTCGAACTCCCTGCGGGCCGGCTACAGCCTCCTCCAGGCGATGGAAACCGTCTCCCGGGAGGCTCCGGACCCCACGGCATCGGAGTTCAGGCGGGTGGTGCGCGAGGTCGGCCTGGGTTTGAGCCCCGAAGAGGCCCTTGACCACCTGGTCCGCCGGATGCAGAGCGACGACCTGGAACTGATGGTGACGGCCATTAACATTCAGCATGAGGTCGGGGGAAACCTGGCCCAGATCCTCGACAGCATCGCCCACACCATCCGGGAGCGGGTCCGGATTAAAGCCGAGATCGCGACCCTGACGGCCCAGCAGGTCATTTCCGGCTACATAATTTCCGCCCTGCCGGTCCTGCTCGGACTTGTCCTTTACCTGATAAACCGCGAGTACATCATGGGGGTCTTTGAGGGGATTTTCATCTGCATCCCCATAACCGGCGCCCTGATGATTCTGGTGGCCTTCTTGATCATCCGGCGGATCACCGCCATCGAGGTTTGACCGATGGTCGGCATTGCCTTCCTGTCGGCCCTGCTCGTCGGGCTCGGGGTTAGTCTCGCCTGGTTCGGCCTGCTGATGCCCCGCCAGCGGGAAAGCTTGACCGCCCGCCTGACCGATTACACGGTCCGGCCCCTCACCCTTGAGGAGCTCGAGCTCTCTCAGCCGTTCGTGGACCGGACCATCCGGCCACTGCTCCGGGCCATTGCCCGGTTTATGCTCGCCCGTACCCCCCACAACACTCTGGAGCAGTACCGACAGCGCCTTCAATACGCGGGCAATCCCATCGCCCTCAATGACTTCCTGGGCCTTAAAGGCTTTGGGGCCGTTATCCTCGGATTGGGCCTCGGCCTGATTATGCTGCTGGGCCGGCAGCCTTCCCTCTTTATCATTGCCGCATTCGCCGCCGGCGCCAGCGCCGGGTTCGTTCTGCCAGACCTGTGGGTCCGCCAGCGCATCGATTCCCGGCGCCGCCAGATTGAGCGGGCCCTTCCCGATGTCCTGGACCTCCTCACCGTCAGCGTCGAGGCCGGGCTCGGCTTC
>JAUQQI010000291.1:0-5574 GCA_030549955.1 Chloroflexota bacterium | reverse complement strand
TCGGTGCTGGGGCCCGACGCCATCCTGAACCGGCGGGTGGCCGAGCGCCAGCACCAGATCCGGGTGAAGCTCCCCGACATCCTGGACCTGCTGGTGATCAGCGTGGAGGCCGGGCTCGGCTTCGAGGGGGCGATGCAGAAGGTCATCGACAAGTGGCAGAACCCCCTCACCGAGGAGTTCGCCCGGGTCCTGGCCGAGAGCCGCATCGGCCGCCACCGGCGGGAGGCCCTGCGGGACATGGCCGCCCGATGCAATGTTCCTGACCTGACCAGCTTCGTCGCCGCCGTTATCCAGGCCGACCAGCTCGGGGTGCCCATCGCCCGGATTCTCCGGGTCCAGAGCGAGCAGATGCGTCAGCAGCGGCGTCAGCGGGCGGAGAAGCTCGCCCGGGAAGCCCCGATCAAGATGACCATCGTCATGGTCTTACTGATCCTGCCGGTGATGTGGCTCGTGATCTTCGGGCCGATGGCCCCCCGCCTCTTCCGAATGCTGGGAATCGGCGGCTAGGGTCCTGACCCTTACAGCCAGGACCTTGAGCAGAAGGGTTCCGTAAGCCCCCGGGGGCAGCCGGAACCGGAGGACCCGGACCTGCCCCGAAGGTGCGTCCGGCTCCAGACTCACCCCGTCCGGCCGAACCCAGATGGCCCGGCGGGTCAGCGACGGCCGGTCGGGCAGCCGGCCCCGTCCGGCGAAGTCGGCTAAACTTAACCCCTCAGCCTGGAGCAGGTCCGTTACCAGCCGGTCCCAGGGCGGGAAATAGGCCGCCTTCGGGTGGGGCAGTGGGACCGCCGTCCCCAGCCAGCCTTCCTCCGGCTGGTCCGGAACCCTGAAGGCATGCCCGCTGACGGTCACCGCAAGTTCCGCCCGCCCGTGCTCTTTAAAGAACCTGCAAACCGTCAGATTCCAGACCCAGCTCCGGTACGCGTCGACCGCCAGCATTAGGAGCCGGGCCGGGATAAGCCGGACGGCCCGCCGGTAATCGGTCGGGTGGTCCCGGAGAAAGGTCAGGACGCTCCGGAAGTTCGTCCGGGCCGGTGCCAGTCCAAAGAGCCGGTCCCACTCTCCCCAGCTGCGGGCCGCTTCAGCCTTGAACCCACGGACCCGGCGCGGGTCCCCGACCCAGGGAACCGCCAGGTAAAGCCTCAGCACGGTCTCGTCGTCGGCCCGAAGAACGGCCCGTCCGAACGGGCCGTAACCCTCGACCATGGAGCCGAACCGCTGGTCATCAAAGTAGTTCGGGAAACCTGCCGCCTCCAGCTGGCCGAGGGCCGCGGGCAGGACCCGGCCCTCCACCGGCGAAACGTCCCGCAGGACCGCGGTGAACCGGTTCCCTCGCAGGCTTCTCGGGTCCGGCGGCCGGTCGGCAAATCCGACCCGCTCGGCAACGAAACCCCGGCCGGCGACCCTGGCGGGACCCCCGCTCCGGACGCCGACCCACTGGACCGTCCGGGCCACCGCATCCTTCAGGGCGGGAAAAACGACGTCGGCTTCGGGTTTACCCAGCCGGCGGGCGAGCTCCGCCCGGACCGAAAGGGAGTCCCGACCGACCTTCTCCAGGCGGTAGACGGCAAACCGGCCGGCCGGCAAGAGGTTGAGACTTACCTCCTCTTCGACAACAAAGTCTTCTGGGGTCGCCTTCCAGCGCATTAACTGCCAGGGCTCCGCCGGCCGAGGACCGCGGCCACCGGGGGACGCTCGTGCTGTTCGACCTCGATAACCTCCAGGTAAAGACGCTCGGGGTCGTAGTGGGGTAACTTGAGGCTCGGGCTGAGGGTCGTCAGGATTTCGAGCCGGCGCCGGCTCGCCAGCCGGCGCAAAAGCCCCTGCAGGACGGCGAAGGCGACCCGGGCCGGGGCCGCGGTCCGCTTCAGGCGCTCAACCTTCTCTTCCAGGTCGACCTGGGCAACCCGTTCGAGGCCGTACCGGCTGTAGATGTCGATAAGCAGGCCGAGTTCGACGGCCGGTCCCGTCAGGAAGGGCACTTCGAGCAGGGCTTCCCGCCGACCGGCGTGTTCGGCGCTCAGGGGCAGAATAAACCCGGAAAGCTCAGGAAGCAGCATGTTAATCGCCGGCCGAACCAGGACCTCCGTCACCGGGTCGGTGTCTGCCCATCCGGCCGGGCCGGGCTCAAAGCCGCCAGGTAACCGCCAGTAGCCCTTAACGTAAACAAGCCGGGGCTCCCGCAGAAGCGGCCCGACCAGGCCGTAGACGAACTTCGGGTGGGGATTCTTTATGCCGGCGTCGACCCAGACGAGAATGTCGCCCCGGCTCACAAAGAGGCTTTTCCACAGGGCCTCACCCCGACCGGGAAAGCTCCCGAGGTCGGGCCTGACCGCGCGGTCCAGGTACACCTCGGCACCGCAGGCCCGGGCAACTTCCGCTGTCCCGTCGGTCGAACCGCTGTCCACCACCAGAATCTCATCCAGCAGGGGCACCTCCTCCTGGAGATATTCCCGGAACGTCCGGATGACAGCCCCGATACTCTCGGCCTCGTTCAAGGCCGGCAGGACCAGGCTGATGGTGAGCCCCTGCTGGCGCTTTAACCGGACCAGGTCCCCCACGTCGGAAAACTCCCGGGCGTGGAAGGTGTTCTCCGCAAACCACTGCTCGACAAGGACGGTCGGCGGTTCCCGAAGTTCCCGGAAGTGGACCTGAAGAGGTTCCCGGGTCCGGACGATCACCGTCGGGATGTCCACCAGACGGGCGACCCGCTCGGGGATCGTTCCCAGGGGCTCATCAGCGACCTCCCCGGCCCCAGCTGCGGCCCCCAGGACGAGGAGGTCGTGGGTCCGGGCTTCGCTGACGATGACCGGTTCGGGGTCATCGGCCTGGATGGTGAGGACCGAAACCCGGGGGCGCTCGCCGGCGAGCCGGGCCACGCCGGAAAAAACGTGGGCCGCCCGGGCCCGTTCCTGCAGCGTCTGCTGCCGCGGCCGCACGTTGAGAACGGTCACGTCGAGCTCCAGGGCCTCGGCCAGGGCCGCCGCCCACCGGAAGGCCAGCTCAGCCTGGGGCCCGCCCCGGGCGGCCAGTAACAAACGCTTGATTGGCCGGCCGAACAGATTCCCCCGCAAGATCGCCAGGTCGGTGGGTGGGTTTCGAACAATGGCCGCCAGCGTCGTCCCGAAAACGTTCCCGGCCCAGCCCAGCACAACCAGGTCAACCTGCTCCTGAATCGCGACCCGGCGGATGGCCTGCCAGGCCCGTCGGGAGACCCGGACTGTGCTGCGGACTTCAACCCGGCCGGCATCGGGAATCGTCGCGCAGACAGCCTGAAGCTGGCGTCGGAGCTCCCGGGCCCGGGCAGCGGCCTGGGAATAGGCCTGGCTGTCGGGCACTTCGACGACCCCCAGAGCGATGACCCGGCCCGGCCGGCGGCCCAGCAGGGCCACCGCAAGCCGGAGAAGGGGCTCGGCTTCCTCGGGCCGGGCGACGGGCACGAGGATGCGGCTGGGCCGGTCAGTCATCTCGCTAATAAACTACCAGATTGTGCGGCCCGGACTCAGCCGGCCCGCTCAACCCCAAGACGCACAACCCGACCGTTCAGCCGCAGGTCCGCGCCGGCGGCGGATTCCGGCCGCTGGCCCCTTACGAGCCGGACCGCAAGGGTCTCGCCCGCGATGTAATCCCCGTGGGTCTCAAAAACGGCCTCGACCTCCGGGTCGCCCTGGTAGTAGACAATAACCCGGTCGGAAAGTTCGAAGCCGGCCTCCTTGCGCAGGGTCTGAATCCGGCGAACCAGCTCCCGGGCGAGACCTTCGGCCGCCAGGTCTGGAGTCACTTCGGTGCTGATCGCGACCAGATATCCGGCTTCCTCGGCCGCCGCGTAGCCGGCCTTGGGGACCACCTCAACGGTCAGGTCATCGGCCGAAAGCTCAAACCCGTCGAGAAGGACCCGACCCGTGGCCCGCAGCTGGGCAACCAGCTGCCGGGGTTCCCGGCTGGTGAGGGCCTGGGTCAACCGGGGCAGTTCGGGCCCAAGGCGGGGGCCAAGGATATCGAATCGGGGCTTGAGCCGGTACTCGACGAGGGCGGCCTCGTCCTCGACCATCACCAGCTCTTTCGCATTGAGCTCCTCGAGAAGGTGGCCGGCCAGCCGGCCAACCAGCTCAACCTCTTCCGGCGACCGGACCTTGACAAAGAGGCGGCGCACCGGCTGGCGGACCTTCAGCCGGGCCCGGTCCCGGGCCGCCCGGCCCAGGCTTGCCAGCCGCATCGTCAGGTCGACCGCCCGCATCAGCTCCGGGTCAACCCGGCCCGGGTCAGCGGCAGGCCAGTCGGTCAGGTGGACGCTTATCGGGGCTCCGGGGTTGACCTGCCGGACGATATTCTGATACATCACCTCGGCCACAAAGGGCGTGAACGGCGCCAGGAGCCGGGTCAGGGTCGTCAGGACCGTATAAAGGGTCCAGTGGGCCGCCCGTTTATCCGCATCCTGCTCCGACTTCCAGAAGCGGCGCCGGTTCCGTCGGACGTACCAGTTCGAAAGCTTGTCGACAAAGGCCTCGATGGCCCGGCCGGCGTCAGTCGGATTGTAGGCCTCCAGCTCGTCGGTGACGGTCCCCACCAGCGAATGGAGCTCCGAAAGAAGCCAGCGGTCCAGCTCAGAGAGGTCATCATCCGCCGGCCGGGGCGTGACCCCCGGGTCAAACCCGTCCAGGATGGCGTATGTTACGAAGAAGGCGTAGGTATTCCAGAGCGTCAGGAAGAAGCGGCGAACGGTCTCCTCGATCTGCTTCGGGTCGAACCTCCGGGCGTTTCCCGGCGCGGTCGCCGTAAAGAGATACCAGCGGAGGGGGTCGGCCCCGTAGGCCCGAATCACCTCCCACGGGTCGACAACGTTGCCCCGGGACTTGCTCATCTTTTCGCCTTTGGCGTCCAGCACCAGCCCCAGACAGATGACGTTCCGGTAAGCGATGCTGTCGAAGAGCATCGTCGCGAGGGCGTGGAGGCTGTAGAACCAGCCCCTGGTCTGGTCAACTGCCTCACAGATGTAGTCGGCCGGGAACCGCTCCCGGAAAAGTTCCTGGTTTTCAAAGGGGTAATGCCACTGGGCAAAAGGCATCGCCCCCGAGTCGAACCAGACGTCCATGACCTCGGGTACCCGGCGCATCACCCCGCTGCACTTCGGACACCCGAAGGTGACCTCATCTACGTAGGGCCGGTGGAGGTCGAGGCCGCTCAGGTCCCGGCCGGCGCGGGCCGAAAGCTCGGCCACGCTGCCGATACACTCCCGGTGGTCACAGACCTGGCAGACCCAGATGGGGATCGGCGTGCCCCAGTAGCGCTCCCGGGAGATGGCCCAGTCGACGTTGTTTTCGAGCCAGTCGCCGAACCGCCCGCGCTTTATGTATTCCGGCACCCAGTTAATTTGCTCGTTAAGTTCGACCATCCGGTTCTTGAAGGCCGTCGTCCGGAAGTACCAGGACGTTTTCGCATAGTAGAGGAGGGGCGTCTCGCACCGCCAGCAGAACGGGTAGGTGTGGACGTAGCGCCCGCTGCGGTAAACGAGGCCCCGCCCGGCCAGGTCCTCGATGATCAGCGGGTCGGCCTCCTTGACAAAGAGGCCGGCAA
>JAUQQI010000172.1 GCA_030549955.1 Chloroflexota bacterium | reverse complement strand
CCGAGGCGTTCAGCCACTCCTGGGCGGAAGTTATGGATGAGGACATCCGCAGTGCGAACCAGCCGGTAAATTATCTCCCGGCCGGCCGGGTGGCGAATATCGACGGCAATGCCCAGCTTGTTGCGGTTCAGGGGCAGAAAAGCGCGGCTTTCGCCGTTCGGTAGGGGTGGCAAAGTAAAGGTGCGGCGGGCATCGTCCCCCCAGAGGGGCTCGACTTTTATGACTTCGGCACCCTGGTCAGCTAGGTACATCGCGGCCGCCGGGGCCGCCCACATCTGGGCCAGGTCGATGACTCGGATGCCTGCCAGTGGAAGCCCCATCGAAAGGTCCTCCGGGCCGGTCTTGCATCTGTATTATATGCTCCCCGAGCAGTCGCGCAACCCACGGACCTTAACTGCCGGGGGTTGGGGTGGGGACGGGAGTCGGCGACGGCGTCGGGCTCGCCTCTGGGGTCGGGGTTGCCACCGGCGGCTGGGTTACCAACCGGTTAAGGTCCCCATAGAGGCTGTTCGATACCAGGTAGACCCTGGGGTCGTCCCCTTTCCTGGCATATCGGCTCAGGCCGGCCGGGTTCGTCTGCCCGAAAAGGAGCTGTTCCTGCCGTCCGTCCTTAAGGCCCACCGTCGCCGTCAGGACGGGCCGGTCGAGGCCGTACCTGGCCAGGTCGGACGGCTGTTCCTCGACGACCCGACCGGCTACCAGCGACCCGAGCTGACGACCAACCGAGTCAAGCCGGACCCGGTCAGCAGAGGCCGGCCCCGGACTGACCAGCTGCCAGTCGCCGCTATCGGCCCGCTCGGCCCGAACCTGACCATCCCCGGTGCTCACCTCGATAAACCGGATATCGGCAAGGTCAAACCTGAACAACTCGGGGCTGCGCTGTTCAAGCCCGGAGGGGGCCGGACGGGCCAGCTCGACAAAATAAACGTAGGCGAGCAGGCCAATGGCGACGACGGCAAGGATGATGGTTACACGTCCGAAGGGCACGGTCTCAGCGGCGCCGGTACCAGACGATTGCGCCCACCAGCAGGACGATCGCCGGCAAGAATACCACCGACGACAGGAAGACCAGATTCTGCTGCTGGGACGTCAGAATCAGGTTCGGCTCATTGCTGGGCTGCGGCGGGATCGAGACGAGCTGTTCGCCCTCCTGCTGTTTTGCCGCCCAGGAGACAAGCCGCAGAAAGAGGTCGTTGTTTCCGGGAGCGGCGGCCCACTGATTGGCGGCAAAGTCGGCATCACCAACGACTACGAGCCGGCCGTTCTGAGCCGAGCCCGACTGGTCACTGCCGGGAAACCTCCCCTCAACCGTCATCGCCAGGGTCAGGGGGCCTTTTGTGTCAACGCCGGGGTCATACCGGGCGACTGACCGGTCGGTTTCAAGCCAGCTCTGGTCGGTCGTCTTAAACAGGTCGGTGTAGACGAGGCCGGTCGGGGTTTCAGCGGTCCGGGTAACGGCCGTTGCGACGGCGAAGACGGTCGCGGCCAGGTTTCGGGTTATCTGACCCGGTTCGTAGGTATCGACCACCGGCGTGAGCGGGTCCCCGAAATAGGCCCGGCCGGGCTCGACGACCACCCCCGGCCCAACCTGGACGCCATACTGGCGGAGCCAGTCGACGAAGGGCTGGGGCGTGTCCGGCTCGGCGAGCATGACGACCCCGCCCCCCCGGGCCAGGTATTTACTCAGGGCATCGAGCTCCTGGGGCAAGGCGGGTCGGGTCGGTCCGGCTATGACGACCGCGTCGGCGTCATCGGGCACGCTTTGGGCGGTCGTCAGGTTCAGGGTCGCCACGTTCATCGAGTTCGCTTCGAGGGCCCGCTTGGCCTCCGAATAACCCGGCCGGTCAAAACTCGAGCTGTCCCGCTCGCCGTGACCGACCAGGAAGTAGACCTTTTTCGGCGACTCCCGGACGACCCGCAGGATCGCCGAGGTGAACTGTTGCTCGCTGACCGAGGTCGCCTCCTGGCGCCGCCCCTGATACTCAAAGACCACCGTCCCGTAGAGCCGGACATTATACTGCAGAGCCCGGGACGGGTCCCGGTCGGGGTCAATGAACTCATAGTCAAAGAGGGGCGAGGCATTTTTGTATTCTTTAAGCAGGTCCTCGGCCCGGATCCGGTCTTCGGACGTCACGCCCTCGGTGTAAAACGCGTACGCCCGAAGGGGCCCTTTAAGTTCGGCCAGAATTTGCCGGGTCTGCTCGCTCAGGGTGAACCGGCCGGTCCGGGTCAGGTCCCAGCGGTAGTGATACCGGGTCCCAAGGATATTTGCCGCAACGAGGATGCCGGCGACCGCCGCAATCAGGACCGCCGTGTTCGACCCGTACCGGGTCTGACGGGCCCTAACAACCCGGAGTGCCTCCGACGGGAATGCCACCAGGTATGTCAGGACCAGGATGGCCCCGGCGACAAGGAGGCCCTGGCCGATGAGGTCGAGCTGGCCCTGGATGATAAACCGGGCCCCAGCCCCGACCATCAGGGCGAGGCCGACCGGGGCCAGAAACTTCGCCACATCTCGGAGAATTCGGCCGGCCGCGACCATCCCCGCCTACCGCCAGCGCCGGGATTCGAGAACTCGCTCGGCCAGAACAAGCCCGAAGACGACAACGGAGATGTAAAAGACGACGTCCTTCGTATCGACAACCCCCTTCGGAAAGTCGACGAAATGGTTGTAAAAGGCCAGGCTCGAAAGGATGGAGCCGACCTGCCCCCCGAAGATGCCGGAGATCGCTTCAAACAACCAGATTATAAGGAGCAGGCCGAAAGTAAAGATATACGCCACAACCTGGTTGCGGGTCAGGGCCGAGATAAAGAGGCCCAGACTTATAAAGGCCGCCCCCTGAAGGAACAGACCGAGGTATGCGGCCGCAATCGGCCCGGGGTCAGGCTGGCTGTAGGATATGAGCAGGAGGGGATAATAGGCCGTGGCCGCGAGCATGATAACCAGGAAAACCAGGGCAGCCAGGAACTTGCCCAGGACGATTTCGGCCTCCCGAATGGGCGAGGTGACCAGCAGCTCCAGGGTGCCGCTGGCCTGCTCTTCCGAGAGGAGACGCATGGTGATGGCGGGCGAGACAAAGAGCAGAATAATCGCCACATCCGTCAGGGTAAAGCGCAGGTTTACCTGCCGGCTCAGGAGGACCGAGAGGGAAAAGAAGGCCCCGGTTACAAACAGAAAGCCGGCAACAACGGCGTAGGCGATGAACGACGCAAAGTAGGAGTTAAGCTCCTTCGCGGTTATCGCCAGGATTGCCCGTATTCCCATCAGGCTCCTCGGTCGTCAGCTTAAGGAAGATCTCCTCGAGGGACATGCCGACGGGCCGCAGTTCCCGCAGCCCCCACCCGCCCCGAACCACCGCCTCGGCGACCTGTTCCCGCAGGTCGGTTCCGACGGCACAATCAATGGCGAAACTTGCCACCCCGTCCCGGGCCTCGGGGATGACCGCCAGCACCCCCGGGATCGCCTCGAGGGCCCGCCGAACCTGGTCGGCCGGACCCCGGACCTCGACCCGGATACGCTCGCTCCCGCGGAGCCGGGCTGCCAGATTTTCCGGGGCGTCTTCGGCGACAATCTGGCCCTGGTGAATCACCAGGACCCGCTGACAGGTCATGCTTACCTCGGGCAAGATGTGACTGCTCAGGATAACGGTGTGGTCACCGGCCAGGCTTTTGATAAGCTGGCGGGTCTCGATGATCTGCCGGGGGTCCAGACCCACCGTCGGCTCATCGAGAATCAAGATGGGCGGGTCATGGACCAGGGCCTGGGCCAGGCCGACCCGCTGGCGGTAGCCCCGGGAAAGTTTGCCAATGAGGACCCGGGCCATGTGGTCCAGCCGGGTCTGAGCCATGACCGCCCGGACCCGCTCCCGGACTCGCTTCCGGGCGACGCCCCGGATCGTGGCCATGAACTCGAGGAAGGCTTCGACGGTCATATCATTGTAGAGGCTGATATTCTCAGGCAGATAGCCGATCCGGCGCCGAACTTCCAGGGAATCTTTTAAGACGTCGTAGCCGTCGACGATGGCCGTCCCGGATGTCGGCGGGAGGTAACCCACCAGAATCCGCATCGTCGTCGTCTTCCCGGCCCCATTCGGCCCGAGGAAACCGACAATCTCACCCCGGCGGACTTCGAAGCTTACATCCCTCAGGGCTAGGGTAAGGCCGTAAGACTTCGACAGGTTTTTAACCTGGATGGCGGGCTGCGTCATACACCGTCAAAGGGGCACGCCGAACTTTCAGATAAACCGGACTCCCGGCCTCGTACGGCTAACCGGTCCCGGTTAAAAGGAGAGCGGTTTAAACGTTTGACTGGTTGCGCTGTTCGTCCTCGCCGGAGAGGGCCTTCCGGAAATCGCGAATGCCCCGTCCGAGGGCGGAGCCGAGTTCCGGCAACTTACCGACCCCGAACACAAGCACCACGATCAGCAGGATGATGGCCAGCTCCAGCGGTCCGATTCTGGGCATTACCATGAATAATCCACCTCCGGTACCTACGTAATGAATAACACCTTTAACAGGCCCGGTCAAGACGGAAGCTGCCGGCTAGCCCTTAAAGCCGGCCGTGGACCTGGCGCAGGATCCGGTCAAGAACCCGGCCCGTCGCCACCGTCCGGTAATCCACCGCTATCAGCTGGGCCCTGCCCGCAAGCCTGCCGAGTCCCCCGGCAAAATCGTCTTCGGCCAGGGTCACGACGACCGGGAACCCGGCTTCCAGGTCAGCCCGAATCGCCGAAGCCTCGTCCTCCGCATGAAACCTTGCACCCAGCCGGCAGGCGAGACCCCAGCCTAAAGCCACCCTGGTTCCCGCCGGCACCCCGGCCACCGTGACCAGGAGAGGTCTGGTCGGCGCCCGGGCGTAGTCCCAGGCTAGCCGAAAATACCGCCGGGCCAGCCGACGAATTCTCCGCCGTTCAGCTTCGGTTTTAACCTGGTCGAGGCGGAAGCTGGTAACTTTGCCCCGGACGTAGGCCCGGTAGCACTGGTAGAAGGGCAGGAGCCGACGCAGCTCCCGGTCGCCCGACGCCTCGATATAGCTTTCGGCAAAAACATAGCCCAGGTCGGGCCGGCCGAGGGCATCCAGGTCCATAACCAAAAAGGCGACCTCGGACGCCACATCCCCGTACCGGAACCGGTCATTGAATTCGACCCGGTCGAAGATGCAGATGCCGTCCTCAACACAGATGCTCTCGGTCCGAAGGTCACCGTGGCAGTCCCGAATCCGCCCCTGAGAAATCCGTCCCAGCAGCAGTTGAGCCGAATCTTTGAGAAAACCGGCGACATAGCGGCGGATGCCGTCGTACCAGCGGCGGGGGATCGTCCGACCGAGATACGGGGCAGTCTGGGCAAAGTTCTCCTCCCAGTTGAACCGGATCACTTCCGGGTCGCCGAACCGGTCGATTTCGGGGCCCCGGTCTGATGCGACGTGAAAGGCGGCAACCTTCCGGGCAATCCGGACCAGGACCTCCGGGTCAACCCGGCCCCGCCTGATAAGCCGGTCGAGCATCCGGTCAGTCGGGAGCCGCCGCATAAGGACGGCATACTCGACAGGTTCGCCTTTCCCGTCAACCAGAAACCCGGTGGAGGTTCGGACAATCGGCACGACCCGAAGGTAAGTCCCGGGACAGAGGGCCTGGTTAAGGCGGACCTCCTGCTCGCAGAAGTGGCGGCGCTGCTCCAGGGTCGAGTAATCCAGGAAGCCAAAATTAACCGGCTTTTTAACTTTACACGCAAAAGGTCCGGCCAGGAAGACATAAGAGATGTGGGTTTCGAGTAACCGAACCCGCCGGGGCCGGTGGGGATACGCCTCGGGGCGGAGCAACCCGTCCACCAGGGAGACATATCCGGTCATCTTAGGCCCCTGAAACTGGCGGGCATCTACCCGAAAAGATTTTAGCCACCCACCATAACAGCGGACAAATCTGGCCAATAAATAAAACTATCATTCTGATTTACGGAATCGTCTTGACATTACGAGCAGATGATGCTATAGACTGGCAGAAATCAGGCTCAAAGTGGCGGCAGGAGGATCCCATGGACAACAGAGACTCGCGGGCCGGAATGGTCGCCGGAATCGTGGTATTCATTGTCGGTCCGGTTTTACAGCTGATCCTCGGCGGTTTTGACCAGGTCACCCGATTCAACTTCTGGTTTGGCCTCTACGGCTGGTACTGCGCGGCGATTGTCGTCGGCTATCTGGTGCACCTGCTCACTAGCGGTGCCCGAGCGCAAAAAGCCTAGCTCCTGAGGGAGGTGCAGCAATGGCTGTTCGAGAGCTCAAACCTGGCGACAAGGTTCCGGCCGGCGAATTGCCCCCGTGGGAGGTCACTGACCTTCCGTCCCCGCCGCCCTTCAGCTGGAAGAATGCGGCGGCGATTATCGGGCCGGGGGCTATTCTGCTTGGTGTTTCCATTGGTAGCGGCGAGTGGCTGATCGGTCCGGCGACGACGGCCAAATACGGCGCGGCCCTCCTGTGGGTGGCGACGGCGTCGATTATCCTGCAGGTAATTCTTAACACCGAGTTTGCCCGCTATACCCTCTATACCGGCGAGCCGATTTACACCGGCTTTATGCGGACCAGACCTGGTCCGGCCTTCTGGGGCGTTGTCTACTCGCTGCTGGCATTTCTGCAGCTTGGCTGGCCGGGCTGGGCCCTCTCGGCCGCGACGGCCATTGCCGCCGCCTTCCTTGGCCGGCTTCCGACGGCCGCTGACCGGCCGACGGTGCTCTTCTGGGGCTATGTGACGTTCCTCCTGGCCATTGCTATTGTGGCCTTTGGCCGGCGGATCGAGCGCACCCTGGAGCTGGCCGAGTGGTTCATGGTTTTCTGGATCCTTTACTTCCTGGTCATCATCGGCGTCTTCCTTGTCTCAGCTAACACCTGGCTGACCGTTGCGAGGGGTTTTGTGTACTTTGGCTCCCTGCCACAGGGGGCAGACTGGTTGCTGCTGGGCGGCTTTGCGGCCTATGCCGGGGCCGGCGGAGTGGGCAACTCGACCATCAGTAACTGGCTCCGGGATAAGGGCTTCGGCATGGGCAAGGTCGTCGGGTTTATTCCCGCCCTGGTTGGTGGCCAGCGAATCGCCCTGACCCATGAGGGGAAGATTTTCCCCATCACCCGGGAGAATCTCGGCCGCTGGACTGAGTGGTGGAGATACCTGGCCGTGGACCAGTATCTGGTCTGGACCGTCGGGTGTTTCCTTGGTATGTTTTTGCCGGCCTTGCTTACCGTGCAGTTCATCCCGCCGGGGACAGATATTTCGGGTTTTGCAGTGGCGGCCTTCCAGGCCCAGTATCTCTCTCAGGTCTGGGGCCCAGCCATGTGGTTCCTGACGCTCCTGTGTGGCTTCTGGATCCTCTTTAGTACCCAGCTCGGCATCACCGACATCTTTACCCGGATGGTTACAGACATGCTCTGGACCGGCAGCAGCCGAGTCCGGGCCTGGCGGGGCGGAGACGTGCGGCTCGTTTACTACGGCATCCTGCTGGTCTTTACCATCTGGGGCGCGATTGCCATCAACCTGGCCCAGCCGCTGGTCCTCATCCTCATCGGGGCGAACATGGCCGGGTTTAACTTTGTCGTCCTGTCCCTGCACACCATCTATGTCAACCGCAAGTTCCTGCCGCCGGAACTCCGGCCACCCCTCTGGCGGGAGCTAACAGTGGTCCTGGCGGCCCTCTTCTTCGCCTTCTTCGTGACCCTGACGGTCCTTAACCAGGTCTTCGGGGTGCGGTTGTGAAACTCCCCTTGGAGGCGCGGCGAAGATGTCCCACGAAGTTGTTGGTGTAATTATCGGGGTTGTCGTAACCATCCTTGCCCTGGTTTCGACCTGGCTTATGGCCCGGGCTGCCGCCGAGTAGGAAGCCTGCTGCCCAGCCCCAGCCTGAGCGAGTGACCTCAGGCCGGGCTGTGCCTTCGACCTGGGCCGGGCACCCCCCGGGAAAGCTTGAACCCGGCCCCTCCTGGTCAAGAAGCGTCGCTCTGGGCTAAAATCAGGCTGAATCTGCCAGGAGGGCCTTAGCTTTGCATGTACACTATGCACAATCCTCTGACCGACATTTCTGGCGTCCAAACCAGGACCGGCCCGGCCCCGGAGCCCAAACTCATTACTTAGACCCTAAAGTTTATCGGTTTCTAACATGGCCCAGACCTTCGACCCCGTAACCCTGGAAGTCCTGTGGAACCGGCTTATTGCCGTCGTCAACGAGCAGGCCGCGGCCCTCATCCGGACATCGTTCACCAGCATCGTCCGGGAATCAGGCGACCTCTCGGCCTGCATCTTCGACGTCCGGGGCAACCTGCTCGCCCAGGCCGTCACCGGCACCCCGGGCCACATCAACCCGATGCAGGCCGCCATGCATCATTTCCTTGAGGCCTTCCCGCCGGAAAGCCTCGAGCCCGGCGATGTGCTGGTGACCAACAACCCCTGGCAGACGGCCGGACACCTGAACGATTTTACGGTCGTCACCCCGATCTTCCGCCGGGACAGGCTCGTCGCCTTCATCGGGAACATCTGCCACGCCCTCGACATCGGGGGTCGGATCCTCGGGGCCGACGCCCGGGAAGTCTACGAGGAGGGCCTGCACATCCCGATTTCCAAGCTCTACCGCCGGGGCGAGCCGGACCGAACCCTCCTGCGGCTCATCGAGGCGAACGTTCGAACGCCCCGGGAGGTTATTGGCGACCTCCACGCCCAGATGGTCTCGAACGAGGTCGGCGGCCACCGCCTGCTCGATATGATGGAAGAGTACGGCCTCGAAAGCCTCGAGCCCCTGGCCGACGAGATCCTTTCCCGGTCCGAGCGGGCGATGCGGGAGGCCATTGGGGCGGTTCCGCCTGGCGTTTATGAGGCCGACGGCTGGTCGGACGGCTTCGACGAGCCGATTTATCTTAGAGTTCGGCTCGAGTTCCGGGAGGATTCGGTCTTCGTTGACTACAGCGGTTCGTCGCCCCAGAGCCCGTACGGCATTAACGTCGTCATGAACTACACCCACGCCTATACGACCTACGCCCTGAAGTGCGCCCTCTGCCCGGAGGTCCCGAACAACGCCGGGAGCTTCCGACCCCTCGAAGTCTACGCCCCGCCCGGCTCTATCCTGAACGCCCAGCCTCCGGCCCCGGTCGCGGCCCGCCACATCATCGGCCACCTCCTGCCCCACATTAT
>JAUQQI010000128.1:7630-9216 GCA_030549955.1 Chloroflexota bacterium | reverse complement strand
CGGCTCTGGCGGTACTTCCTCTACCGGGAAACTCTCAATCCCCTGGGGTCGGAAGACGGGATCTTTTACGTGGCCCGGGACGCCTCGCCGGCCAGCGCGCCCCCGGTCCAGGATGCCCGGCAGCCCGGTTTGACCGTCCTCGCCGCCTTCGGCCGGGCCGGTTCAAATCCGGGGGAGTTCCGTGGGCCCCGGGGGATCGCCGTCGGACCCGACGGGTCAATCTATGTGGCCGACAGTTTGAATCACCGGATCCAGAAGTTCGACGCGTCCGGCCGATTCCTTGCCCAGGTCGGAGGCCAGGGGACCGGGCCCGGCCAGTTCCAGGAGCCGTGGGGGGTGGCCGTCGGCCCTGACGGGTCGGTTTACGTGGCGGATACCTGGAACCACCGAGTTCAGAAATTCGACCCGAACCTCCGGTTCATATCGGCCTGGGGTAGCTTTGCCACCGCCGGCCCGGACCCCCAGGCGGAGGCCGGCCGGTTTTACGGGCCCCGGGACATCGCCGTGGACGGTTCCGGCCGGGTCTTTGTCGCCGACACGGGAAATAAACGGGTGCAGGTTTTCAGTCCAGAAGGCCAGTTTTTGCTGGCCTTCGGCGGACCCGGGACCGGGCCCGGCCAGTTAAACGAACCGGTGGGGCTGAAGTTTGACCGGACAGGCCGGCTGTGGGTCGCCGACACGTGGAACCGCCGCGTCCAGGTTTTTGATGCCGACCTGAGGCCCGTCGCCCAGATTCCGGTGTCGGGTTGGGCCGGGACCGGTGTTCAGAACAAGCCGTACCTGGCAGTCGGACCCGACGGGTCGGTCTGGGCCACCGACCCCGAGGCCGGCCGGGTCTTTCGTTTAGGTGCCGACGGCCGGCTCGCCGAAACCTTCGCCGGCCCCTTCAGTTTGCCGGTTGGCCTCGCCTTCGACGCCGGCGGTCAGCTGCTCCTGACCGATGGCTCGGGCCACCGGGTCCTCCGGCTCAGTGTACCCGGGGGTTAAGGAGGATGGCTGCGATGTTTGCACGGGTCATCTCGGTCAGGATCCGGCACGGGTCCGCGGACGAGGTCGCCCGGGTTTACCAGGAGCGGGTGGTGCCAGCCGCCCGGGCCCAGCCCGGCTTTAAAGGGGCAGTCCTCCTGGCTAACCGGGAAACCGACAGGGTCGTTTCCGTGACCTTCTGGGAAAGCCAGGAAGCCCTCGAGGCCGGCGAAACCGGTGGCTACCTGGTGACCCAGCTCGCCCGCCTGGCGGCCTACGCGGCCGGGTCACCGGTTCGGGAAATGTTTGAGGTGAAAGTCCTCGAACTGGCCGGGGAGGGTTGAATGCTTTATGCCGACTTTATCCTCTATAACGGCCGGATAAGGACGCTGGACCCGGGCCGGCCGGCGGCCGAAGCGCTGGCGGCATTGGGCGGCCGGGTTGTCCTCGTGGGCACCAATGAGGCCGCCCTGAGCCTTGCCGGTCCCCGGACGGTCCGCCTGGATGCCCGGGGCAACCTTGTCATTCCCGGCTTTGTGGATTCCCACATCCACTTCGCGTCCTGGGCGATGGCCCGCCGCCAGGTTAACCTTGAGGGGACTCGGACCCTGTCCGAAGCC
>JAUQQI010000128.1:4963-7620 GCA_030549955.1 Chloroflexota bacterium | reverse complement strand
GTCCGGGCGGCAGCCTTTCGGCTGCCGCCAGGCGAGTGGGTTATCGGGCGGGGCTGGGACCACTCGGCCTGGGAGGTTGGCCGCTTTCCCACGAGGCATGACCTCGACCGGGTCGTGCCTGACCGGCCGGTCGTGCTCACCCGCAAGGACGGCCACAGCCTCTGGGTCAACAGCCTGGCCCTCACCCGGGCCGGGGTTGGTCGGGAAACCCCCGACCCGCCGGGCGGGGTGATTGACCGGGATGAGGGCGGCGAGCCAACCGGAATCCTGCGAGAAGGCCCGGCTATGCGGCTGGTGTGGCAGGCGGTGGGCCGGCCCGGTGTGGATCTGACCGGGTCGGCCCTGGCGGAGGCCCTGCCGGAGGCCCACCGGCTCGGTCTTACCGGCATCCACGAAATTGACGGCCGGGAGGCGTTCCAGGCCTATCAGCGCCTAAGGGGAGCCGGACGGCTCACCCTCCGGGTCCGGCTCTTTCTGAACCCGGCCCACGAGCTCCTCGAACCCGCGACCCGGCTCGGCATCATGAGCGGGTTTGGGGACGAGTGGCTCAAAATCAGCGGGGTCAAGCTCTTTGCCGACGGCTCCCTCGGGTCGTTAACGGCCCTGATGCTCGAGCCCTACGAAGGAACCGCCGACAACTTGGGCGTCGCGGTAACCCCGCCTGACGAACTCCGGCGCCGGGTCGAAGAGGCGTTCCGGAGCGGGCTCACGGTGGCCATCCACGCGATCGGCGACCGGGCAAACCGCATCTGCCTGGACCTCCTGGAATCAACCCGGGAGCTCTGGGCATCCCGGGGCCTTCGGCCCCGCATTGAGCACGTCCAGCTCCTCCACCCGGCTGACCTTCCCCGTCTGGCCCGGATTGGCGTCGTGGCCTCGATGCAGCCCATCCACTGCACCCAGGACCTCTTCCTGGCCGAACGGTACTGGGGCGCCCGGAGCCGGTACGGCTACGCCTGGCGAAGTCTGGTGGACCACGGAACGGTGCTGGCCTTCGGGTCCGACTGCCCGGTTGAAACCCCCGACCCCCTCAGGGGCCTTTTTGCGGCCGTGACCCGCCGGCGCGAGGACGGCTACCCGCCGGAAGGCTGGTATCCGGAAGAGCGGCTGGGTATCGAGGCGGCCGTCCGGGCCTACACTTGGGGGGCGGCCTTCGCGGTCGGGGAGGAGGACCGCTGGGGCACCCTGAGGCCGGGCAACTACGCCGACCTGGTCCTTCTTTCCGGGGATATCTTTCGGACCCGGCCGGAAGAGCTTCTAGGAATCCGGGTCCTGGCGACCGTCGTCGGCGGCCGGCTGGTCCACGCCGACCCGGCCTTCGCCCCCTGACCCTGGCGCGGCCCCGACGAGCTGGTAGAAAAGATACCGGAACTGGGGCCGGCCCTTCGGCATCAGCGCCCGGAAGTTTGTTCCAACTTCGCCGGGCCCGAAGGTGAACTTTTGCCGCTTGAGGTAGAACGACTTAACGACGGTCCGGTCTTCAAGCCGCGCATACCAGCCGTGGGCCTCGCAGACCCACTTCCGGTTCTCCTGAACGGTGGCCATCGGCTGGTTACACTGGGGACAGGGTGGGGGCGGAATGACCGCCATGCTCAGGGCGCCTCCGACGGAACCGCCGAAAGGGTGACAAGCCGGCCATCCCGAAGGACCCGGAGGGCCGTCGGCCGGTTTATAAGGTCGCCGGTCAAAACCCGGTGGAGGTCCTCCAGCCGCCGAATAACCTGCCCGTCCAGGCCAATAATTGTATCCCCCGGCCGGAGGCCGGCCCGGTCGGCCGGACTCCCCGGCGCGACCTCGAGAACCGCGACCCCCTGATTCGCCGGCAGCTGAAGGTTGCGCACCACCCAGGGTGGCAGGGGCCGGTTCTGGCCGGTAATGCCGAGATAAGCCCGGCGAACCCGACCATCCCGGATCAGCAGGGCGGCAACCCACCGGGCCATATTAATGGGGATGGCAAAGGCCAGGCCCTGAGCCGGAAAGATCACCGCCGTGTTGATGCCTATTACCCGGCCGCGGCTATCAACCAGCGGCCCCCCGGAATTGCCGGGGTTCAGGGCGGCGTCGGTCTGAATGACGTTGTCCACCGGGCGGCCCGCCGAGGTATAAAGGGACCGGCCGACCGCGCTTACCACGCCGGCGGTCACTGAGAACTGGAATCCGAACGGGTTGCCGATGGCGATGACGAGCTGGCCGACCCGAACCCTGTCTGAGTCCCCCAGGGGGGCCGCTGGCAGGTCGTTGGCCGGAATCCGGAGTACGGCAAGGTCAGTGGCCGGGTCGTCGCCGACCAGCTGGGCGGGAAACTCCCGGCCGTCCACAAGGGCGACCCGGATTTCGCGGGCGCCGTGGACGACATGGCTGTTGGTCAGAATATAGCCGTCCGGCGTCAGAATAACCCCGGACCCGGCCCCCGTCTGGGCTGCACCACCGCGCCCCCGACGGGCAACCTGGACGTGAACGACCGACGGGCCGACCTTCTCGACCGCGGCAATCACCACCTTCGAGTAGCTGTCAAGAAGCTCCTCGTCGGCAGTGCCGAATTCAACCGGCTCGGCGCCTGAGACGGCTCCGGCAACGTCAACGGGTTCCAGGCGGGGGTCAAAGAAGGCCATCGGTTGCGTTTTGCCCGAACTGCTTTACCACTTAAAGTGTAGGGT
>JAUQQI010000128.1:542-4946 GCA_030549955.1 Chloroflexota bacterium | reverse complement strand
GACGGTTGGCGGAGCCGCGGTGGAGGCCTTGGACGGTCCTTGGACGGTCCCGGGTATGCTGACCAACTGCTATAGTCTAACTGTGCAGTTGTCAAAGGAGGCCGTGACCCGGTCCGGGGATAGTAACCCTGACGGCCCGACCCGCCCGCGGCATCCCCGGCTTCTCGTGACGGCCGTTGCCGGCCTGGTCTTCGTCATGGCGGCCGCGTCCGCCCTCCTGGTCTTTTTCACCGACGAGGCCCAGGTCCGGGCCATCGTCGCCGAGGCCGGGATCTGGGGGCCTATCGTCTACATCCTGCTGCAGGCGGCCCAGATTGTCCTGGCCCCGGTGCCCGGCCAGTTTGTTACCCTCGCCGCCGGCCGCCTCTTTGGGCCGGTCTGGGGCTTTATCTACAGTCTGGTCGGCACCGCCTTGGGGGCATCGGTGACCTTCTGGCTCGGGCGGCTCCTTGGCCGGCCTATTATTGAGCTTCTGGTCGGGGCGGAGGAGCTGGCCCGGTGGGAGCGCCGCTGGCGGCCGGACCGACCTGTTGTCTGGTTTGCAGTCCTCCTGTTACCCGTACCGGATGCTGTCTTTTACCTGGCCGGCCTGACGGCCATTCGCTGGCCGGCCTTTCTGCTGGCGGCTGTTCTGGGCCGGGCACCCGGGTTGTTCCTGGCCGTGGCCTTCGGTTATGTCCTCGGTGAGTTGCCCTGGTGGGTTCTGGTCCCGGCTGTGGTCGTGCCCCTCGCCCTCTACTGGCTCTTTCGGAAGCCCCTGGCCCGATACCAGCGGCGCCTCTTCCGCCGCTGGTACCGGGCCCTGAACCAGAACCGGACCTCCCGGCCCGGCCCAAAGGCCTAACGGGCGGGCGGCAACCGGTAGGCCTCGGGGGCGGGGCGGTAGGGCCGGAGGAGCCAGTAGGGACGCCGGAGGGGCCCGCGGGCCGGCCGGCTGAGGTCAAGCCAGCGGCGGTAAACTTCCATCGCCCGATTGGTGTCGACGAAAATATCCCCGTAGCGGTCCTCAGGGCCGGCCTTTTCAAGCCTGACCTTCTGGTGCCAGCAGTGCTGACCGCTTACGGGGTCCGGCTGGACCGGGAACGCCAGGTTCTGGTTCACCCCGGCATCCGCCCACCAGACCAGCTCCGTATCCGGGTCCTGGCTCTTGAATGGGCGGACCCCCTCCCGCTGGCGGAGCCGCCACCGGCCGGGGCCCAATTCCTCCAGGTCAACCAGGGCGCTGGCAATCTTGTTCGTCCCGGTCTCAGGGTCAAGCCGCCACCGACCGATGTGGTGGGAACACCCCACCACCCCCGGCCGGATCCCTTCCGTTACCCAGGCCCGGAGCACGAAATAGCCAATGCCGGTGTGGACCTTTACCAGGTCTCCGGTTTTAATGCCGAGCCGCCGGGCATCCTCCGGGTTTACCCACAGGGGATTGCGGTGGCTCAGTTCCACGAGCCACTTGGCATTGGCGGTCCGGGTATGGATGAGGGTCGGTAGCCGGAAATTGGGCAGTAACACAAACTCGTCCGGGCCGAGGTTTTCCGGGTGGACGTGGCTCTTTATGTAGGTCGGGACAGCATATTCGGGCCAGCCCCAGTCCCTCAGGGCGGTCGAGTAAAATTCGAGCTTCCTCGACGGGGTCGGGAAGCCCCGGTAGATTTCCCCGTCGACTTCGATGCCCACCGGCCGCCGGCCCCTCTCATCCGGCAGAAAGGCCGGCCGGGGTACCATGTTCGGGCCGGGTTTCGGGGGTGTCCGGCTGTAGACGACCTTCGTATCCTTGTCAATCTCGGCATCCGCCAGCTCCTCAGTTGGCGGCCTTTCGAGGAATTCCGGGTTCGGCCCGGTCCGGATTAAAAAGGCCCCGTACTTGCGCATGTACTCCAGGGGCGTAAGGCCCTCCCGGGCCGCGGCTTGCGGCAGACCGGGAATGCTGTTCTCAAAAATCCACCGGTAATACTCATCGACCGTAATCTTCTCACCCGGCCGGTACGGGGACTCGTAATACTGGCGAATGCCAAGGCTGCCGTCCGGGTCAATTCGCCAGGAAAGCTCAATCCAGAACTCATCCTCTTCCCAGACTTCGCCGGGGTTGACCTCGTAGGTGAAGTTCACCTGCCGGCCGGCCTTCGCCATCGCGACCCGTCGGACCGGCTGCCGGAAGCCGACCCAGGTTCCGGCGTGGGTCTCCTGACTCATCAGGTCATGGCGCTCGGTCCCGTGACCCATCGGCAGGACGTAGTCGGCAAACCAGGCTGTTTCCGACCAGGTGGGCGTCAGGGCCACCACCAGGCCGAACTTTGACTCATCCCGGAGGACTTCGACCCAGCTCAGCCCGTCAGGGTTGGTCCAGACCGGGTTGTAAACCCGGAAGAAGTAAACCGAAACCCGGCCCCGGCCCTCCTTAAGAAAGTGGGGCAGAAGGTAGCTCAGCTCGAAAAAGGCCAGCGGGTATTCCCGGGGCCAGAGGAGTTCATTCCAGACCTGCTGGGGCGGCGGCACCTTAAAGGGCCGGGCAACCCACTTGTCCCAGGCGTTCGCCGAGACCCCACCTGGCCGGCCGATACTGCCCGTGAGCACGTTCAGGAAAAAGAGACACCGGGCCACCATCCAGCCGCCCAGGTTCCCGGCCGCGGCATTCCGCCAGATGTGGGTCGAAAGCCGGCCGTCACAACCGGCGATTAGTTCAGCAACGTCACGGATAATGCCGGCCGGAACGCCGCTTTCTTGCCCGGCAAACTCGAAGGTATAGCCTCCGTAAAGTTGTTTTAGCCGGGCTTCGAAGGCGTCGAAGGTCGGGGGGTCTGCGGGGTGCTCGGCCCGCAAATATTCGTCCCAGTTGACCCAGCGGCGAACAAATTCCCGGTCGTAACGGCCGGTCTGAATAAGATGATTGGCGATGGCCAGCAGGATGGCCGCCTCCGAGCCGGGCCGGGGGGCAAGCCAGTAGTCGGCCTTCGAAGCCGTGTTCGAAAGGCGGGTGTCGATGACGACGAGCTTTGCCCCCCGCTCCTTGGCTTCCATGATCCGCTGGGCGTGGGGGTTGAAGTAGTGGCCGGTTTCCAGGTGGCTGGAAAGCAGGAGGATAACCCGGGCGTTGGCGTAGTCAGGGGATGGCCGGTCGTAGCCCATCCAGAAGGCGTACCCGGCCCGGGCCGCTGATGAGCAGACGTTGGTGTGGCTGTTGTGGCCGTCGATGCCCCAGGACTGCAGAACCCGCTCCATGTAACCGTCGTGGCCGGGCCGACCCACGTGGTACATGACCTCGGTGTAGCGGCCCGAGCGGAGAAGCTCCCGCATCCGGCCGGCAATATCGTCCAGCACTTCGTCCCAGGTCACCCGGACCCATTTGCCCTCCCCCCGCCGGCCCGCCCGCCGGAGGGGATGAAGGATCCGCTCGGGGTCGCTGACCTGGCTCAGGGTAGCCGGCCCCTTGGCGCAGTTGCGGCCCCGGGAACCCGGGTGAGCCGGGTTACCCTCGAGCTTCTTAACCTCGAACGTTTCCTTGTCGACATAAGCGAGCAGGCCGCAGGCCGCCTCGCAGTTAAAGCAGATGGTCGGCACCAGCTGATAGCGGCGGGCTACCCGCCGGGGCCAGGCCTGCGGGTCGAACTCGACCCAGTCGTCCCAGCGGTCCGGGGGCGGAGATGATGCCAGCCGCACGCCGTCGGGGGTCTGTGCCCCGGGGAGGGGCGTGAGCTCGGTCGTCATAATTTCCCCCTAACTGTTCGGGATCTCCTGCGGGGCCATGACGAAAGCCCAGCTGTAAGCCAGGAGGCCGGCGAGGGCCGCCAGGCCGGCTGCCGCCCAGAGCGCGGTTGCCGGCAAGAGGGCCAGCAGCCCGGCCAGGATAAGCCCGACCCCGACCGCCCCGCCCCAGAAGAGGCCCCGATACGGTCCCCGAATAACCCGTTCGGCCGCGAGCCGGCCGTGGGTGGTTGGGTGCGGGCCGAACAACTCCGACCCGATAAACAGGGCGTGGGTGGCCAGGGCGCCGAGGAAGACCCACCTGAGGAGGCCGGCCTCGGAGGGACTCAGCAGCCCCAGGGGCGCCCCGAGAAGCAAGACCCCGGCGCCGGCCAGGACGGCCTCGGCCAGCAGGTGGGGGAGAAGAAGGGGGCTCTGCCAGAGGTCCCGGCCCTCACACTGGCCGAAGAGCAGGGCCGTGTACCCGGCAGCGCCCAGGGCGAGCAAAGCCCCCGGCCAGGCCAGGCCGTCGGCCAGGGGTTTCGAGCCCAGGAGGTGCAGGGCCCACCAGAGGCCGACCCAGGCCCCGAAGGCCGTCAGAATGTAGCCGCCGAGGGCCAGCCAGGACCGCCCCTGGGCCCTGAGCAGGACGTAGATAAACCGGTCAGGCCGGTCAAGGTCGAGAACGAGCAACAGGGCGGTGACGGCTACCAGCAGGGCGATGAGCAC
>JAUQQI010000128.1:0-532 GCA_030549955.1 Chloroflexota bacterium | reverse complement strand
GACAGGAGGCCGGCGACGGTCCCGAAAAATGCCCCCGACTGAAAGAGGCCGAGGGCCAGGCCCGGGGCCGACAGTAGGTAAATCCCGGCCCCGGCGGCCTTGGTCACCAGGTAGGCCGGAACCGGCCAGTGCCAGGGGCGCCCATGGGGAACGTCATAGACCGTCCGGAGTGGCGGCCCGGCCAGGGTTTCAGGGACCTCCGGCCCGGTGTAGGCCGTTGGGCCCCACTCGGCGAAGATATACTGGTCCCGACGGGCGAGTTCGGGGCTCAGGGTCGCCTCGTCGGCGTCGATGTAAAAGAGCTTCGGTCGGGTCCCCTGCTCCGGCCGGCGGACCGAGACGTCCCGGCCGGCCAGCCGCCTTGAAATTTCGCTTTCGGGGTCGTCCAGGTCGCCGGCAATAATCGCGTGGGTGGGGCACACGGTCACGCACGCCGGCTCAAGGCCAAGGTCGGTCCGGTGGCTGCAGAAGTGGCACTTGGCGGCCGTATGGGTTAGCGGGTCGATATATATTGCGTGGTACGGCGAGGCCT
>JAUQQI010000114.1:2107-9277 GCA_030549955.1 Chloroflexota bacterium | reverse complement strand
GACGGCGGGTTTTACCGGCACCGGCCGCCAGCCTGCCACCTCCAGCCCCCGGCTGTCAAAGGCATCTTCAAAAACCTGCCGCGCAGCATCGGCCTGGTCGGCATCCGCCGGCAGAAACACCATCCCGACCGCCAGCCGCTCGGGCGATACCGGGTCGATGCCGAGTTTCGCCGCCTCCCGGGCAAAAAAAGCCCGCGGCAACCGGACCAGGATACCGGCCCCATCCCCCGTTTTCGCGTCGGCGTCCATCGCCCCGCGGTGGCTCAGGTTGACTACGGCCCGGATGGCCAGCTGGACGATATCCTGTCCGGCCGTTCCGTCGAGCCGGGCAACGAACCCGACCCCGCACGAATCCTGCTCGAACTTGGGGTCATACAGGCCGCTGACTGCAGGCAAGTCCATCGGGCTAAAGCCTCCTTTACTGGCGCTGAGAACAACAGCAAACCCGTCCTTCGACGCTCGCCCGACAATGGGGGATCAAACGCTGTGGACGGGGCCATCGCTGCCCGGAAAGGGGTTGGGGCCGTGGATGAACCGGCTCTTACCCCGGCGGTTACCCGGTGCTGGGACGCGGTCTCGCCTGCGCTGGCTCTGAAACCCGGACCGATTTCGGCAGCAGCTTTGCAAACTGAGGCCAGGCCGACGTCGGCCTGGTTAATTTTATACTACAGCCAACAGAACCTGTCAAACTGAAGCAGGTAAGCGCCCGACTTATTCCTGGTGGCCCCATCCCACGAGCAGACTCCAGGTCAGCGGTCGCCCGTTGAGACCGTAGCCGCCCGCTCGATGACCCGTTCGACGGCCGCGAAAAAGTCGGCCGGGGCAACCCGGGCCGGGTCGGGGAAGTGACAAACCAGTACAATATGGGGTGCCGTCCGGTGGAGGGCAAGCCGCCAGACCCGCCGGGTACACGGCGAAACTGCCTCAAGGAGGTCGCCGGGGAGCGACCCGGGGTCATTGGGTGAGGCTACCGTCAGCCCGAATTCGGGGAGTTTCCGGACCACCCAGCCCTCATCCCGGATCCGCCGCCGGACCTCGGCAGGGACGTTTACGGGTCGGTCGAAGACCTCAAGTTCGTACCGGGGCGGGTTCCGCAGGTCGCCGCGAAGCACCAGCAGGTCCCGCCGATTGAGAAGGAGCCGGGCAAAGAGGCCCCAGAACGCCATGTCCCGGGGCTCGAGCAAAACCGTGACCTGAAACCTGCGGAACGGCCGCCGGGCCGGGTCGATCCGGAACCAGAAGTTCGAGGCCCCAAACCAGTTCGTCTGGGCCCGCTCGCCGTAAGCCCAGGTCCCGTCCCGCAACCACTGAAGGAGCGACCACCCAATCCGCCGGTTGGCCCGGCTTCCAAGAACATACCAGAAACCTGTTCCGCCGACCAGAAAGGCCAGCAGGGCCAGGCCGGGGTCAAATTCGGCACCCACCGGCATCTACCGCCAGACCCAGACTTCAGGCCGCTCGCTTACCAGGCCGGTTTCGGCTTCGAACCGCCCAGTAAACGTCCAGATTTCGACATCCGGCCCCTCGTCGGGCGCCGTCCAGGAGTCGAGAACCTGGCTGAAGATGGCCGAAACCATCGCCTGGCTCCGGGTTTCAACCCTCGGGTCACCTTCGAGCTGGTAAGCCGGAGCGGCCCAGTCGAAATTCTCCTCCAGGAGCCGGATGACGAGCCGCTCTCCGGGCCTTGCCAGGACGACCACCCGCCCCACGGGCTCAGTATTCGCCCGGTGCAGCACCATGTAGACCTCCGCCGAGTCGCTCCGGAAGAGGCGGACCAAATTAAAGTCAAGGGTCGCCTCGAAGAGTCGTTCGAGCTTGAGCTGCCAGTCGTCAGCGCAGTAAGCAGGGTCTGACTTCGGAAAGGCTGCCCGGCGTTTATTGCAGATCACGCACAGCGGCTTTTCTTTCTTAGCCAAGGGCTTGCCTCCGCCCGGATTCCACGCAGATTATACCCCGGCACAGGCCGGGCCTAAACATAGTGCCGCCGGAGCTCGGACGCGTACTCGAGCCCGACCCGGTGGGCATTCTCCCGAATCCAGACGCTGAACCGGGTAAGCCCGGTCGGCGCTCCCGACGCCACCAGCAACCCCGCCATCAGCCCATAAACCTCGTCCCGGGTCAGGACCACGTCGTGCACCAGACGGCCGATGACCCCGGCCAGGAACAGGGCGACTTCCGGAGGTGCCTGGATCAGCCGGACCCGGCGGCCGAGGGATTCGGCCATCAAACTGACAAGCCCTTTATAGGCGTAGGCTTCGGGACCCGCGGCCTCAACAATGAGGTTTTCATTCTTGAGGCCGGCATCAACGGCAATCCGGGCAACGTCGTCAACATAAACGGGCTGAAGCCGGTAACTCCCGTTGCCCGGAACTACGAAAGCTGGAAACCGCCTCAGCATCCAGGCGATGTTGTTAAACAAGATGTCGCCGAGGCCAAAAATTACCGTCGGCCGGACGATCGCGTACGAAAGTCCGGACTCGATGACCGCCTGCTCGACCTGGGCCTTTCCCCGGAAGTAGGGGAAGGGCGAATCCGGCGATGGATTGGTGATGCTGATGTGGACGACCCTCCGGACGCCGGCATCCCGGGCCGCCTGAATAAGGCGGCGGCTGTTCGTGACCGCCGCATCAAAGGTCACACCCCGGTAAGGAAACCGAACCCAGTAGGTGTTGTAGAGGGTATCGGCGCCGCGAAGGCTACGGACAAGGCCGGCAGGGTCATCAAAGTTGAGGGGGGCAACTTCGACCGCGGGGCCGAATGGATTCGGCCGGTCGGGATGACCCGTCAGCGTCCTGACCCGCCGGCCCAGCCCGAGGAGGCGGCCGGCGATGTAGCGGCCCGTAAACCCGAATGCCCCGGTAACGACGTCCAGCCCGGCGTCAATCATACGGCCTGCCGCCGGCCCGGCGGAACATTGGCCGCTCGACCGCCCGGCCGATTCCGGCTAAAAGGCCGGGCCCGGCTGAGGGCGGGCTGGGCAGCTGTACGGGCCCGTCCCGGGCCGGGAGTGGTCACCTCGAGGCCGAGGCTGTGAATCCATTCCTCAAGCCACTGCTGGAACCGCCGGCCCTCGATAAACGCCCGGGCACTCGCCGAGCGGACCGGGTAAGAGCCGCTAGCCGCACGCCCGCCACCCTGAGCGGCCACATCGGCCCAGAGCGCCTGCAGGACCGGCCCCGGAACCGGGCCCGGGAAATCCTCGGTCTCGGCGTCCTTGTCGACCAGCACTTCCGCGGCAAGCCCGACCTGGCCGTTGCGAACCCGGATGAACACCCGGGGCTCAAGGTCCACTTCTTCCCACGTCAGCGGGGGAATGGCGTCGATTTCGAGGCCAGCGGCCCGGGCTCGGAGCAGGGTTACCAGCGGCATACTGCCGGCGAGAACCACCCTGGACCTGTAACGCAACATCTCCTTCCGCCTCCCCAAAACTGTGAGAGAACTCCACCCCGCATCGGCCTGATCCCAGCCCGCACCCGCCGGTCAGCCGGCGCCGGATGATGCGGCCTGTCCGGCCAGCCATAGCATACCCCGCATCCGGGCCCAGAGTCCCTACCCTGGAAGATGGTTTCTAGCCCACCCTTTCGGGTGGGAATCAGGTTTGATGAGCTTCCGCCGGGGTCTGCCGTACAGACGCCCGGCCGTCAGGGTCTAGGCCCCGAAGAGGGCTGTGCAGGCCCGCTCCAGCATCGGCACGCCCCGGATCTCGGTTTCGAAGAGGGGCAACAGGGCCCGGACTGACCCGTCGAACTTTTCGGCGATCACCTGCAGGTACTCTTCCTGCATCCGGATCCGGTTCATGACGAACTCCGGCGCCTCGCTTCCGACGGCGCTCCGGTCGATCAGCATGTTGACGATAACGCCGCCGACCGGGATCCCGAAGTCGTGGAACCAGTTGATAAACCGGGTGATTACGGCAATTGGCAGGGCTTCGGCGAGGGTTACGAAGAAGAAGGCCGTTCGGTTCGGGTCAGTAAGGAGCCGCCGGGCCTGGCCCATCCGGTCCCGGAACTGAAGCAGGTAATCGAGGAGGGGGTCCGGCTCCTCCTTCCGGGAGAAGGAGAGCATCTGCCGCAGGCTTCGGGCCTCTTCCCGGGACTTGAGCATCTTGTTCACCCAGAGGGAATAGACCTTTGACATCCCCAGGAGCCGGCGGGCATTCGCCGTCGGGGCCGTATCGAAAACATAGACGTCATACTCGCCGGCCAGCATCAGGTCGACCATGTTCTCGAACATGGCCGACTCTTCGAACGCCGGATTCATCGTCGCCGATTCGACGAATTCATCGGCCTTGGTCTGAATATCCGCAAACTTGAGGAACCAGCGGATCTTATCCCGAATTTCGTTTTTGAGCCGCTCGATGGTATCCCGGGTGTCGATTTCATAGGCCCAGAGGTTGGGAACACCCGCGACCGGGGTGTGGCGACCGAAGACGTCCTGGTCAAGCAGGCCCGAAAGGCTGTGGACCGGGTTCGTCGAGGCCAGCAGGGTCCGCCGCCCCTGCTTTGCCCACCAGAGGGCGGTCACCCCGGCCATAACCGTTTTGCCGACCCCACCCTTCCCCCCGAAGAAAATGTACTTCAGGTCAGGGTGTTCCTCGAAGTACTCCCGCATCGACTGAGCGACTTCTAGGTTAAAGCTCCGGGCTGTCACCATTGCTCCGGGACCTCCTTAAGGCTGAGGGGCTGAGTTGCCGTCCTCGAACATGATCCGGGCCATCCGTTCGATCATCGGCAGACCGGTGACATCCCGCTCGAGCTCGGGGACGTAGGCGAGAATCTGGCTCCCAAACGTCGACCGGATTTCGGCCAGGTACTTTTCCTGCATCTGGATGCGGTTTCGCAGGTACTCGGGGATATTTTCCCCGAGAAGCTGGCGGGGGATAACGCGATTTACGACGTAGCCGGCAATCGGCACGTCAAAGCGGGCAAACAGCTCGGCGGCCTTGCGGGTATCGATGATGATCATCTCCTCGGGAACCAGCACGAAGAAGAATGCCGTCTTTTCCCGGTCGGTCAGGATCGACGACGACGTGCTGATCCGGTGACGGATATACTGGAGCTCCGCAAGAATCTTGTCCTCCTCCAGCATGCTGTCCCGCCGGAGGACCCGTACAACCTCCTCGTACTCCCGCATCTCTTCCCGAAGCTTGGTGATCTTTTGGATCCACTCATCGTAGACCTTGGCCATCGACAGGTAGTAGAGGGCGTGGCCGAGGGGGACCAGGTCATAGATGTAGTAATCGTAGCTTCCCTGGACCACAATGTCGACGACCGCATCGAAGATGGCGCTCTCTTCCATGGCCGGTTCGGCCGAGGCCGCCTGGATGTAATTTTCGATTTCGTCCGGGACCTTCTCAAACCCGTACATATCCAGGATTTTCCGGCGGATCTCCTCCTGATACTCCCGGACGCGCTGGTCAGCGTCGATCTCCTGGGCCCAGAGGTTCTCGATGATCTTGACCGGTCCCTTCCCGAAAAGGTCCCGCTGGAAGATGTCCGAAAGGCTCGCCTGGGGGTCGACCGAAAAGACCAGAACCTTGTGGCCGTGGCGGGCAAGCCAGAAGGCAGTCGCGGCCGAGAAGGTGGTCTTCCCAAGACCGCCCTTACCCCCGAACATTATGTAGCGTCGCTCCGGGTGCTGTTCGATGGCCTGTCTCAGGGACATGGCTGTTCCCCCTTAGAAGAGTGCGTCGCTGAGGTCTTTCTCCCGGAGCATCCGCCGCTTCCAGGTGGCGATCTGAGGTACCACGTAGGGCAGAAGCCGCAGGGAGTAATACGGCGGTAGGATGGGGACCCCGAGGAGGTCACCCATCGTTATCAGGATAAACAGGTGCTCCATGGAGGCCCGGGTCCGGATCGCCGCCCGGGTCATGTCATGGGCAGCCATGCCGTAAACGAGCTCTTTAAAGGCGGCCCACAGGCCCTTCAGGCCGCCGGGTTGGGCCCTCTCCACCTGGGGCCCGGCCTGGGCGGGGGCCGGCTGTTCGTGGGTCATGACACACCTCCAGTCACATTTCGATCAGGTGAAGCTCTTCAAGTTCGGTAATGTCCCGTTCGCGCAGGACCTGACGCTTCCAGCGCTCGATGACCGGAACCACATAAGGCAGGAGCCGAAGGGAATAGTATGACGGTATGATCGGCAGGCCGATCATGTCCCCGAAAACGATGAGCAGAAAGAGGGTCTCCAGGTGGGCCCGCATCCGGCGGGCCTCGTGCTCAAACTCCAGGGCGGTCATCCCGTAAATAAACTCCTTGACCGCCTGCCAGACCTGCTGAAGCCGGTCCGTCCTGAGACCGCCTGCCAGACCTGCTGAAGCCGGTCCGTCCTGAGCTCGATGGGCACTTCTAACCCTCCCGCCTATTATAGCCGGTCTATTCGCCTGAAGAAAACATCCGTGCCCCGCTGGCAAACGTGGGGCGGGGCGCCCCGGTGCCCCGCCCCACGCCGTGCACGCCGGGTCCCGAATTTCAGTCCGCGGCGGGCGCCGGACCGGGCTGAATCGGCCGGGCGGCGTACCGCCGGAAGGCCGCAAAGCTGTCGATGGCTATCAGGATAGCCGCAAGCTCCAGCAGGACGCCGATCGCGATCATCACCACCGCCCCGGCGACCATGCCGAACTGGCCGGCCCCTGACGCCGGGATGACCACGCTGCTGACGAGGTTATAGATGTTTACCAGGATGGCCGCCATGGTCGTCACCAGCATGAACAGCCCCGGCAGTCCGGCGTAGAGGGGGCTCCGGCCGCTCGACGCCAGCCAGACCGTCACAACCAGCAGGGCCAGGGCCGCCATCAGCTGGTTGGCTGCCCCGAACATCTGCCAGAGGTAGAGGTAAACGCCGGTCAGAACCAGGAAGGCCGCAGCCGCGACCGAAATCAGGGTGGCGGCGTGGATGTTCTGGAAGAGGGGCCACCGGTCGCCGAGGAGCTCAGCCAGGGCCACCCGCATCACCCGGAAGCCGAGCTGAAGGACCGTGATGACGATCAGGACGAAGGCCGCAAACCCGAGGGCCGTCCCGTATTCAACCGGGATGCCGAAAATGCTCAGGAACCGGCCGATCCCGGAGGCAAAGGCCGCCGCACCGGCTCCCTGGCCAGCAGTGGTGACAGCCAGCAACGAGAGGATACCGAGCATGTTCTCGCCGAAGAGCATCGCCCCGCCGCCGATGGGC
>JAUQQI010000114.1:390-2097 GCA_030549955.1 Chloroflexota bacterium | reverse complement strand
CAATCTGGCGGGCCGTGCCGACCGACCCGAACAGGGCATGCCACCCGGAGATGGCGCCGCAGGCAATGGTAATGAACAGCATCGGCCAGAGGGGCTGGATGCCCCGGGCCGTTCCGCTCTGGACCACCGGCACAAAGTCCCGGAAGGCCGGCAGCTTAAAGCTCGAAATCTCCGGGGCGAAGAAGAAGGCCAGGGCCGCCCCCAGGCCGCCGAGGACCATCGTGAAGGCCGTGATCCAGAAGCCGATGTAGTTCACGGGCTGGGCCCAGCGCCAGATGGGCAGGACCGACCCCAGGTAGCAGAACAGGAAGGTGAATCCCATCCAGAGGATGAAGCTCGGCAGGACGTTTCGAACGACCCCGAGCTGGCCCGTCTGCGGGTTAATGGCCCACGGGTCCAGGTAGGTAACGATGGGCTGGCCGCCGGTGATCCCGTTTACGGCGGCGTTCAGGGCCTTTACTGTACCGCTGACGGCAGCCGTCGGACCCAGAAGAATCGCCACAAGGGTCACCAGGACGATTACGGCGCTGGTGACGAGCAGGTCCACCCGCCAGCGATAGAGCATCTGGCCCCCAAGCAGGCCCATCAGCATCAGCATAAGGATGCCGAACGGCGCCTGGACCTGAGAGTTCAGAACGTCAGAGACCAGCCAGCCGAAAACCCCAGCCACCAGCAGCAGGTAGAAGAAAATGAATACGAGCAGGACAAGCCGGGTCCGGGGGGCGATCAGTCGGTGGGCGATAGCACTCAGGGTGTTTCCCTCATTGCGGACCGAGACCATGATGCCGCTGTAGTCGGACGCCCACCCAATAAAACTGACACCCAGCATCAGCCAGAGCAGGGACGGCAGCCAGCCCCACAAGGGCGCGGCAGTTATCGGGCCGACAATGGGACCGGCGGCGGCGATGGACTTAAAGTGATACCCCCACAGAATATTCCGGCTAGTGGGCATGAAGTCGACGCCGTCCATGTAGAGCCGGGCCGGGGTCGCCCGCCTGGGGTCCGACTGAATTACGTCCCGGTCAATTCGCTCTGCGTAGAGCGTATAGGCCGCAACTGTTACCAAGCCCCCGAGAATCAGGGCAAACAGGGCGTGCATATCTGAGCACCTCCTCTGAAAGGTTCGGTAGCTTTACGCCAACCCAACCCCCCTTTGACTCTTCAGGCCAAGCTATCACCCCCCCTGTGAAACAGGCTCGGGGTGCCGTTAAACCGGCACCCCGGCGAGTCTCCGGTCAATGACAGCCTCTATCTCCTCCCACCGTAAGCCGACGACCCTGTCTCTTCCGTCAACCACGAACACGGGCAACCGGCGGGCACCATATTTGAGGGATTTCCAGACGCCTTCAAGGGACGTGGCATCGACGACCTTAACAACAACCCGGCCGCAATACTTTTCAACCAGGCGCCGGATGCCGCGAACAAGCTCGTTGTATTCGGCCTGGAGCTCTCCGGGCAGGGAGCTGTCGAGCTGTTCCCGGTGGACCGACTGCCCAATACCAACCCCGTGCCAGACGAATTCGCAGTGCAGGCAGTGGTAATATGCGGTGGGGGCGTGGGCGAGGACTTCAACCATAATCGGTTTCATCCTTTGCACCTCCTGCCAGCCTCGCTCGATTATATTTCGCGAAATATCTCCCTGTCAATGACCTGTATCTGAGCTTCAGATAGGAGATAGGACACGCCCCTTGACGATGACTCGGAATC
>JAUQQI010000114.1:0-380 GCA_030549955.1 Chloroflexota bacterium | reverse complement strand
TGCGCCGAAGGCGCAGGGCGCCCCCGGTCTCATATGTGTTGAACTCATACAACCTGAGCTTCGGATAGCAGTTCGGACAGAGGTATAATTGGTCGAAGTCCTTGTGGGGGTTTGGATGCCATGGCCGAGATTTTGCCGCTGGAGCAGGTCGAGAACTTCCGGACGGAGCATGCCCGTAAGGCCGCTGCTGTCCCAGGTTATGCCGGGCACAAGTAAGGCCGAGGTTAACCCCAGGGAACCCCTCTTACGCCTCTTCGACGGGGATGTAACCGAAGGAAGGACCAGCTATGTGGGCAGGCTTTCGGATGGTAGGACCCTGGGCTTCTGGTCCTCGGTCAGCCCTATGCTGGTCGGGCGATACCCTCGGAAAAGACCCTCAA
>JAUQQI010000131.1:7131-9253 GCA_030549955.1 Chloroflexota bacterium | reverse complement strand
AAACCACTAATGGCCCGACTCCACAGCCCGGGAGTGAGACCGTGGGGGATAAGCTCCATGGTCGAGAGGGAAACAGCCCAGACCGCCAGCTAAGGCCCCCAAATCCAGGCTAAGTGGTAAAGGAAGTGGGGTCGCTTAGACAGCCAGGAGGTTGGCTTAGAAGCAGCCATCCTTGAAAGAGTGCGTAATAGCTCACTGGTCGAGCGACCCTGCGCCGAAAATTACCCGGGGCTTAAGCCTGGTGCCGAAGCTGCGGGTCTCGGACCGTCGAGGTCCGGGGCGGTAGGGGAGCGTTCCGCACGGCGGTGAAGGCGGACCGTGAGGACCGCTGGAGCGTGCGGAAGTGAGAATGCCGGCATGAGTAGCGTAAAGGCGCGTGAAAAACGCGCCCGCCGTAAGCCCAAGGTTTCCTACGCAACGTTAATCGGCGTAGGGTTAGCCGGGCCTAAGCCGAGGGCGCAAGCCGTAGGCGATGGACAACGGGTTAATAATCCCGTGCCACCGGCGGCCGTTATGAGCTATGGGGTGACGCAGGAGGGTAGGTCCAGCGCGGGGTTGGAGCCGCGTCTAAGCCGGTAGCCGTGCCCGGGCAGGCAAATCCGTCCGGGCGTTAAGGTGAGAGGCGAATGGGAGGCCGCGGCATTGCCAAGGCCAACTGGGCTGAGCCCACACTGCCAAGAAAAGCCCCTAGCCAGGCCAAAGGTGCCCGTACCGCAAACCGACACTGGTGGGCGACGGTGAGAGCCGTCAGGCGTTCGGGCTACCCCCCCTTAAGGAACTCGGCAACTTGACCCCGTAACTTCGGGAGAAGGGGTGCCCCGGTAGGGTGAAGGAGCTCGCCTCCGGAGCCCGAGGGGGTCGCAGATAACAGGGCCAGCCGACTGTTTAACAAAAACACAGCTCCCTGCTCAAGGCGAAAGCCGACGTATAGGGGGCGACGCTTGCCCAGTGCCGGAAGGTTAAGGGGAGGGGTGATGAGCCCCAAACCGAAGCCCCGGTGAACGGCGGCCGTAACTATAACGGTCCTAAGGTAGCAGTGCTGCCTGCCCCGGTGGTAACATCGGGGGCAATACCCGGCTGTATGCGGGAAAGCCCTTAGAGCCTGGCCTACTCGGGCTAAAATCGCCCGGGTAAAAATGGTCCAGGATTGGGTGACCCGCAGGAAACCTCCGACCGGCTGGCCGGGGGGATCCTCAGAGACTATACGCCGGGCATCCGGACGACTCCCGAAGTCGAGGTCGTTCATGGAGCTCACGCCAGACTGGGTTGTCGGGTTTGTCGATGCTGAAGGTTGCTTTTACGTCGGCATTAACCCGCACCCGTCACTGAAAACCGGCTACCAGGTCTTGCCTGAGTTCCGGGTGGTCCAGCACCAACGGGATGTCCGGATCCTGTATGCGCTCAAGCGGTTCTTTGGGTGTGGTGTCGTCCGCCGCAACCATGGTGACCGCTGGGAGCTGCGGATCCGAAAGCTGGGGTGCCTGCGGCGGGTGGTGGAGTTTTTCGAAGCCCATCCCCTGCTGACCAGCAAGCAGGTAGACTTCAAAAAATTTGCCCGGGTGGTTCGCTGGATGACGGAAGGGCGGCACCTGAGCCGGGAGGGTCTGGCCGAGATTATTGAGCTGGCCTCGACGATGAACCGGGCTGAGAAGGCGAAGGCCCGGGAAATTCTGGCCAAACTTCGGGAAGGGTCCGGATGAAGATATAGTCCACCCCCGACAGAAATGTCGGGATGAAGGTGAGCGAAATTCCTTGTCGGGTAAGTTCCGACCCGCACGAATAGCGTAACGAGCTGGCCAGTGTCTCGAGGGGGGACCCGGCGAAATTGAACTAGCCGTGAAGATGCGGCTTACCCGCGGCGGGACAAATAGACCCCGTGGAGCTTTACTGCAGCTTGGCATTGGATCGGGGTTGGGGATGCGTAGGATAGGTGGGAGCCTGTGAAGCCTCCCTTGCGGGGGAGGTGGAGGCGCCGGTGAAATACCACCCTTCTCCAATCTTGGTTCTAACCCCGGCCGTTAGCCGGTCGGGGGACAGTGCCTGGTGGGCAGTTTGGCTGGGGCGGCCGCCTCCTAAAAGGTAACGGAGGCGCCCAAAGGTCCCCTCAGCGCGGATGGACATC
>JAUQQI010000131.1:0-7121 GCA_030549955.1 Chloroflexota bacterium | reverse complement strand
GCATAAGGGGGCTTGACTGTGAGGCCTACAAGCCGAGCAGGGGCGAAAGCCGGGCTAAGTGATCCCACGGTTCCATGTGGAAGGGCCGTGGCTTATCGGATAAAAGCTACCCCGGGGATAACAGGCTGATCTCCCCCAAGAGTTCACATCGACGGGGAGGTTTGGCACCTCGATGTCGGCTCGTCCCATCCTGGGGCTGAAGCAGGTCCCAAGGGTTGGTCTGTTCGCCCATTAAAGGGACACGCGAGCTGGGTTCAGACCGTCGTGAGACAGGTCGGTCTCTATCCGCCGTGGGCGCAGGAGGCTTGAGGGGGGCTGCTCCTAGTACGAGAGGACCGGAGTGGACGGACCTCTGGTGTACCGGTTGTCCCGCCAGGGGCAGCGCCGGGTAGCCATGTCCGGACGGGATAAGCGCTGAAAGCATCTAAGCGCGAAGCCCTCCCCAAGATGAGGCCTCCCACCGGGTTAACCGGGTAAGGCCGCAGGGAGACTACCTGCTAGATAGGCCGGAGGTGTAAGCCCCGCAAGGGGTTGAGCTGACCGGTACTAATGGCCGAGGGCTTGGCCACGCCTTTTCTTCCCCCGGCTCTTGCGAACTTGCCTCCTGTTCAGTTGTTCAGGTGCGACCACCCCGAAGCGATTCCCGGCTTCGGGGTTTTTATTTTCAGTGCTTCGGTCTGCCCGCCCTCCTGACTGTTTGTTTTATAATCCCGTGGAATGTCCCGAGCCGACGGAACGGTTCCCAGCCCGCTCCCTCAACCCCATCCCGCCATTCGGTTCGACCCCATTGGGATCCTCCTCGGCCTTGTCCCGGCCGGATTCATTGCCTGGAGGCTCTTTCTGCCCGAGCGGGCCATGACCGACACCGGCCCGGGCGCCCTCGCCGATCTGGCCTTCGCCCTGACCTTCTGGGTCTATCTCCTGACCGTTGGGGCCGGGGTCGGCTGTACCGTCCTTTACCTCGTTCGATTCGAGACCGATAGCGCTGCCGACCGCCTGCGGTTCGGGATTCCCATCGGCCTCGGCCTCCTTGGATTCATCCCCCTCTTCTTCGGCCTGGCCGGACTACTGCGGCCCGGCTGGCTAATGGTCGGCCTGGGCCTGGCCGGCCTGCTCACCGCCCCGGGCGCCCGGGTGGCCGTGGGCGGTTTTCTGTCACTGCTAAGGGGGCTGGCCCGGCTCGAGCGCTCACCGAGAAACTGGTTCCTGGGTGTTGTCTACGCCGTGCTGGGCTTGTCGACCCTCGCTCTGGCCCTTTCGCCGCCCACGGGCTACGACGACCTCTGGTACCACCTCGAAGGACCTCGGCTTTTCCTGCGGGCCGGCCGGGTCTACCCTGAGCCTCACAACTGGCCGGCCAACTACGCGTTTACGGCCGACATGCTTTACGTTTTTCCCCTGGCCCTCGGCAACGACACGGTGCCCCGGCTGTTCCATGGGACCTTTGCTCTTGCCGTCCTGAGTAGCGGGTATGCCCTTGGTCGGGTCTACTCACCGTCCCTGGCCTGGCTTATCCCCCTGGCGATGTTGACCATGGGCCAGTTCGCGTCGGTGGCGACCCAGGCCGCCACTGATTTCGTGGTCGCGTGCTTTGAGTTGCTGGGGTTCGAGCTGGTTGTCCAGCATATCAGGGGCGGCTGGCCGCTGAATCTGCGCATGCTCGGCCTGTGCCTTGGGCTTGGTTTGGCGACTAAGGCGACGGCTGGGGCTGGCGTGGCAGCCGTCGGGCTTGTACTGGGGGTATGGCTGGGCGTGCGCGTGTTGTGGGGCGGGCTTGGCGCCGTGTCCTTTACCCCAGCCGACCTCCTTGCCGGGCTTGCTGTGGGCTTTATCGTTATCCTTCCTTGGTACGGAAAAAACTGGCTCTGGTTTGGCCACCCCTTTTTCCCCTATGGTGGGGAGGGGGCGGGTGAGGATGTACGACTCCGCATGCAACTTCTGTTTGACTACATGGTAAATGGTTATGGGGTCCCCAGAAGCCTTGGAGGCATAGTCGAACTGCCGGCCGCCCTTTTTGCGGCCCCAATTCGGTTTGGGCTGGCCTCACCCCCGGTCGCGTTCATCCTGCTGGCGCCGTTTGCCGTGCTCTTGATACGGCGACCGCCGCTGGAGCCCGCCGGTTTCTTGGCAGTCCGAGCCGTGGCGTGGCTCGCAGGGTCGCAGCAGACCAGGTTCCTTATTGCCGGCTTAGTGGTGGGCACCGTCCTGCTGGCCGCGGGCATGGGACGGACCCACCTGTCCCGATTGCATCGGGTTGTCAGGAGGACCGCGGTCTGGGCAACTGTGGTGCTGGCCGCCTATGTTACCCTGCTTTACGGCCGGCTCGCCGCATCGCCCCAGCAGTTGGCGGTTATTACCGGCTACGAAAGTAAGGAAGCCTACCTCAGCAGGAGGCGGCCGGGCTTCCGGGCGCTGACTTTCGCCGGAACGCTTCCACCGGAGAGCCGGGTTCTGCTGGTCGGGGACGCCCGCCACTATTACTGCCCGCCGACCTGCTGGCCCGAAGCCGACCAGTTCACCTGGACCCGACTGGCGATGCTGGCCGACTTTCATTCCGAAAGACTTGTCCGGACCCTCAAGGCTATGGGTGTGACCCACGTCCTGGTGAGCCGGTCCGACGTGATTTTCCTGAGTTCTCATGACCCCGGTGGCTGGTTCAGCCGGTCGGTCAGGTTTCTTTATGAAGAGGTCGGCCGGCGGTGTCTCAGGCCGGTTTTTGTGGACTGGGCCTCTGAAGTCTACGAGTTGACCTGTTCAGGGTAATTACCGGCCCCTCAATTTGACAGTTGGGAGGCCCGGCCCGTATCCTGATTCCGGCATTATCCCGTCGGAAAGGAGGCGACGCCGTGGCCCACCAGCTGATTCAGGTTGAGGAGCAGGACGGGGTGCTGATTATAACCCTCGATGACCCTAAGACCCGCAACGCCATTGGGCCGGACATGTACGCCGAGGTCAGCGCCGAGCTTGACCGGCTCGAGTCCGACCCCAACCTCCGGTGCCTGGTAATTACCGGCCGGGACCCGGCCTTTTGTTCCGGGGCAAACGTCCGGGGCATGGCCCGGACCGTCGAGGAGCGGGAAGCGGTCCGGGGCCGACCTGAGCTGGCCCCGAAGCCCTGGGATGAGGTCGAGCGGCGGCTGAGAGAGACCCCGGCCGAAAGTCCGGGCTTTTATGACGTCCGCAACCTGCCGCTTCGGCTTCACCGGCTACAGAAGCCGTCGATTGCGGCCATCAACGGTTACGCGATGGGGCTCGGCCTGGGCATTGCCCTTTCGTGCGACATCCGCATCGCCTCCGAACGGGCCGGCCTTTCCGAGACCTTTATCCAGCGGGGTCTGATTCCGGCCGATGGGAGCTGCTGGCAGCTACCCCGCATGATTGGGCTCACCAACACCTTTTACATGCAGTACACCGGAGACATTGTCGACGCCGAGACCGCCCTCCGGATCGGCCTTGTAAGCCGGGTCGTTCCCCATGAACGGCTTATGGATGAAACCCTTGCCCTCGCGAAGCGGCTGGCAAGGGGCCCGACCTACGCCATGGGCCTGATCAAGTGGCTGGTCCAGTATTCGCTCCACAGCACCTTTGAAGAAAGCATGCGGGTCGCCGGGGTCGTCCAGGAGGTTGCCCGGGACACCCACGACCACCGGGAGGGCGTCCAGGCGTTTCTCGAGAAGCGGCCGCCCCGGTTTATCGGCCGGTAGCCTCGGCCGGCTTTAAAGTTCCAGGGCGTGGGCGAGCCGGCGCTTGTGGAACTTCGGGTCGCCCAGGTAGTTGTAAAGGCTGCGGGACGCCTTAGTGTAAAGAACCAGGCCGTAGTTTCGGACCGACCCGATTCCGGCGTGGACCTCGTGGGCCGAGTTGCAAGCCCGGTAGAAGCCCTCACTTGCAACGGCCTTGGCCAGGTGGACTGAGGCCTCGGCCGGCCGGCCGGTCTCAAGCTTCCAGATGGCCTCGTAGGTCGTCCATCGGGCGGCGTCGAGGTGATTGACGATGTCGATGATATGGTCCTGAACCCGCTGGAAGCGGCCGATGGGCTGACCGAACTGGACCCGGGTCTGGCTGTAGCTGACGGACATCTCGAAGACAGCCTCAATGCCCCCAACCTTATAGGCGCAAAGGACCGGCGCGGCCTTAAGAAATGCCCGGTTCAGGCCCGACCAGGCAGTGCCGGGCTCGCCGAGTACCGCCCCGGCCGGAACCCGGACCCCGTCAAAGCGCACCTCGCAGAGCCCGGCCATAAAGCCTGACATGATTCGGACCGAAACGCCCGGCTCCGACCGGTCGACCAGGAAAACCGAAAGACCGGCCGTCGGGTCAGAGCCGTCCCCGGTCCGGGCGACGCAGAGCAGATGGGTTGCGGCCGCGGCATCGTGAACGAAGAGTTTGACCCCATCGAGGATATAATCGGTCCCATCCCGCCGGGCGGTCATCTTCACCGATTCGGGGCCCCATCCGTAATCGGGCTCGGTGTAGGCCAGAGCAAGGATATCCTCGCCCGCCGCGACCCGGGGCAGGACCTCCCGTCGCTGGTCTTCAGTGCCGCACTCAAGGACGACCTGTGCCCCAAGCACCGCCGAGCTGAAGTGGGGACCACCCAGTGGACCCCGGCCAAGCTGTTCGTAGACTACGGCGGTGTCGAGCAGGCCTGCCCCCTCGCCCCCGTATTCGGCCGGGATGGCGAGGCCGAGCCAGCCCATTCGGGCCAGGCGACCCCAGACCTCGGGGGAGATGCCCGTTTCGGTCCGGTCAAGGTCCAGGAGGACCTGCCGGGGGCACTCCCGCTCCATAAAAGTTCGGGCCGCGCTTTTGAGCATCTCCTGGGATTCGGTTAGGGCAAGGTCCATGGCTACGCTCCTCAGACGACGGTGCCGGCTTCTTCCCGAACGGCCCGGCCGATTCCTATTCGGCGGGCCATAATGACCTTCTGAATTTCGATGGTTCCGCCGGGGTGAGTCGCCACGATGCTCGCCCGGTGGAAGACCTCCAGATGCCCGCCAGAGGGGTCCCAGGCGGGGTCATTAGTGAGGGCATAAGGGCCGAGGGCCTTGACGATGGCCTCGGCGATGCGCAGGCCCGAGACTTTTCGGTGGAGGGAGGCCTGGGGGCCCTCATACGTCCGCGGTCGGCGGGTATGACGGAGCCAGTAGTTGCGCAGGTTAAAGAGCCGGCCGATTTCGGCGTCGATGTAGCACTCGACAAGCAGGTCCCGGATGTCGGGGTCTTTGCTTAACGGCTGGCCGTTTCGGCAGGTCGTCTTGCAGTATTCGATGAGCCGGTCGACAATCCGGTTCCGGCGGATGCTGCCGGCGCCGCCGTGCTCAAGCTCCAGGTGGGTGGTGGCGACCTTCCAGCCGTTGTTTTCGCCTCCGACCAAGTTGAAAGCCGGGACCCGAACGTTGTCAAAGTACACGGTGAATTTTGCTCCGGGCGACGCTCCGCCCTCCCCTCCAGCGGTCAGGAGGTCTAGGGGGGTCATCGAGATGCCCGGGAGGTCAGCCGGAATCATGAACCAGCTCAGGTTTTCATGCCGGCGGCCGTTCGGGTCGGTGCAGACAATCGTCCACATCCAGTCGGCGCCGTGGAGGCTGCCAACAAACGTCTTCTGGCCGTTAATGATATAGTGGTCGCCGTCCCGAACGGCCAGGGTCTTGACGCTGGCCAGGTCCGAGCCGGCGCCCGGTTCGGTCAGGAGCTGCCAGACTCGGACTTCACCTTTAAGGATTGGCGGGAGGAAGTAGCGTTTCTGCTCCTCGGTTCCCCAGACCAGGATGCAGGGGGCGCCGAGGGTGCCGCCGGTGTTGTAGTAGGGCGGAAGGGAAAGGCCGTAGCGGTCAAGCTCTTCTTCGATGATGACGGCGAGCTCCATCGGCAGGCCGCCCCCGCCGTATTCCTTAGGGAAGGTCGGAAAGAGCCAGCCCCGCTCGCCGAGCTTTCGGCCCAGCTCCCGGCGCATGAGATACTGCTCATAGGAGAGGTTAGCGGGGTCAACCGGCTCCTCAAGTTCAGGGGGGATGTTTGCCTCCAGAAAAGCCCGGACCTCTTTACGAAAGGCCTCCTGTTCCGGGGTGTACCTGAGCTCGAAATCCATCGGGTCCTCACTCCGCGGCCGTGAGTTTCTGCACCAGTCTAACAGCCCCGTCAGGTCCCGGTCAAATCACCACGCGGCCTGAAGCAGGTCGACGAGTTCGGCCGGATTCTCAACCCGCCGGGGGTTCCCCTGCAGGAAGAAATCGTGCATGGCCGCTTCGGCCAGGGCCGGCAAGTCCGCCTCGGGTACGCCCAGCTCCCGGAGCCGGCGGGGAAAGCCCAGGCGGGCCAGAAACCCGTCAACCCACGACTCCAGCCCTTCGGCCGAGGCCGCCAGGCCCAGCAACGCGGCCAGCCTGGCCTGGCCATCGGCCGTTGCCGGCCGGTTGAAACGGAGGCCGTGGACAAGCAGAACGGCCGAAGCCACCCCCTGGTCCACGTGGTCGTAGCGGCTCTGAAGCTGGTGGACAAGGGCCGAAACAACCCCACCCCCGCCCCCGCCCAGAGCATCCGCGGCCCGATTTGAGAGCAGGGCCGCAATCGCCGCCGCCAGACGGGGTTCCGGGTCGGCCGGCCGGTCGAGTATTGCGGGAAGGCTGTCCCTTAAAAGCTCAATGGCCTGCCGGAGGTCGGCCAGGGCGAAGGGGTTCGGGGTTCGAGCCACAAAACTCGTTACGGCCCCGGCGAAGGCCGATACGCCCGCTCGGACCGAGACGTCAGGAGGTGGGGTGAGGAGGGCGTCGGCGTCCAGGAAGACGGCCGCCGGTCGGGTCTTCGGGTCAAAGAGCTCAAGCCGGCGGCGGGCCGCGGGGTCGAGGACGGCGGCCCCGGCCCGGTGCACGGCGGTGTTGGGGGTTGTGGGAACGACCAGGTTGGGAAGCTTGGGCCTTTCGAGCCGGGGGCTTACCGGGGGCCGGCCTGGCGGGCATTGGGTTGCAAGCTCATGAGCCGGCCGGCCCTCACCGAGCAGGATCGTGATAGCGCGGGCCGTGACCACAGTACTCCCGCCCCCAACCGCAAGAATCGCCCCGGGGTTGACCTTGCGGGCGAGCTCAACCCCGGCCTCAACGGCGGGCAGGGGCTACTCCTTG
>JAUQQI010000195.1 GCA_030549955.1 Chloroflexota bacterium | reverse complement strand
CGATACTGAGGCCGCAGGCAGTCCACAGCCGGGCCCTGGGACTGAGCTCGGAGATGGTTATCCGGCAGGGGGCGCCTTCGGCGCGGTCAAGGTCTCAGCGGCCTGGCCCGGCCGAGTCGCCTCCGGCGACTGCCACTGTCTCAAATGTTTCTGAACTTACACACTAGGCGGTGGCAATGCAGATGTAGCGGTTGACACTGAAGAAATATTCGCCGGCTTCAGCCGCCCGTTGAAGGGCCTCAAGCCAGGCCCCGTAGTCTGACGCCGGAAGCCTGCCCCCATCAACAAGCTCCTCTTTGATGAGCTTCGTAGCCAGGAAGTGGCCGTAAAGGGGCTCCCGAAACTCGGTGTTGTAGAGAACATAAACGTCGGTCCACATGTCGGCGAGGCCGGCCCGCCTGGCCAGCCCGAACAGCTGGCGGCCGAGGGTCGTGCCTGGCCGGGCCTCCCGCAGGGCTGTAAGGACCCGCCGGGATAGTTCCGGGTCAGGGGTGTTATAAATCGCCGTCTCCCAGTCGGTCTGGATAAAGACCAGCCGGCGGCCCCGGGCCACAACCCGCCGAACCTCCCCGACCAAGCTGGCAGGGTCGGGGGCGGAGGCCAGAGCCTCGGTTACCAGGGCCGCCTGAAAAGCGCCCGCTTTAAACGGCAGGTTCCGGCCGTCAAACCGGACGTAGTTGACAACCCTGGCCAGGTGGAAATCACCGAGCTGGCTCCGGGCCAGGCCGAGAGCTTCGGCCTCCGTATCGACGCCCACGACCCGCCCGTAGCCGCCGACGGCCCCGGCGAGCCGCAGGGTAAGGCGGCCGTCGCCGCACCCAAGGTGGAGAATCCGGCTCCCCGGCCAGGGATCTAGAAGTTCGAGGTAGCGCCGGTCCTGGGCAATCAGGTCCTGCCCGACCGGCTGAATAATCCGTCCGGTTTGGGTTTCAATGGTCATGGGTGGGCCAGGACCACGTCGAGAATGACTGGCTGCCCTTCCCGGAGTCGGGCGAGACCCCGACGCAGGGCCGGGAGCAGGTCGGCCGGGTCCTCAACCCGCTCGCCGTACACCCCGACGACCTCAGCTAGCAGATCGTAACGCGGGGCCGGGAGCAGGTCGACCCCGAGAAACTTATTGTACCGGACCGAGTAGCCTTCCGGGTAGGCCGCGACCAGGGGCTGTTTCGTTGCGTTGTAGCAGGTGTTGTTGAAAATAACGGCCATAAAGGGCGCCCCGGCCTTAACGGCGGCCCAGAAGGCCGCCAGGGGTTCGCCGAAGACAAACGAGCCGTCCCCGACGGCCAGGATTACGGGCCGGTCACGGTTTGCCAGCTTCACACCCAGGGCCGCCCCTAGCCCCCACCCGAGGGCTGAACCGCTGCTACCGAACCACGTTCCGGGTTCATCCGGCCGAACATACGGCCAGAGAAACCGGTTGCTTGTTACGGTCTCATCAACGAAGACGCAGTTCGGGGCCTCGGCATAAAGCTGACCAAGACAGTACCCGAGCCACTCGGTTGCAATCGGGCGGGCGGTCGATCTGTTGAGGGCGAGCCGCTCCCAGTCGGCGCGGAGTTTGCGGTGGCGGGCCTCCAGGTCGGCCCGACGGGCGTCGATGCGGGCCCGGTCGACCGCGCTGAGCAGCTCAGCCGCAAAGTCGGCGATGAGGCCGAGGGCCCGACCCGTGTCGGCCCGGACCGGCAGGTCAACCGGGAACGTCCAGAGGGGTATCCGGTCCTTCACCGGGTCCAGGTCAACCTGGATAACGGTGGCCTCAGGGTTAAGGCGCTGCCGGGTCGGAATGTACGGCACATCGTGGTCCAAGATGAGCAAGACGTCAGCGGTTTCAAGGAACGGTCCCGGGTCGAAGCCCTGATGCAGCGGGTGATTCGCCGGGAAGTTTGTCCGGTCCCGCCATTCGACTACGGGCAGGGCGAGAAGTTCGGCGAGCCGGACCAGCCCCTCAAACCCGGCCCGGGACCGGCCGGTTGTGGCCGTCAGCACGACCGGCGACCGGGCACCCACCAGAAGCCGGGCGACTTCTCTCAGGGCTTCGGGGTCACCCGCCCCGACCCTGGCCGGCGGGAACCGTTCAGGCCGGTAGATTTTCGCCTCCCCCAGGTAGGTCATCAGCACCTCCCGGGGCAGGGTCAGGTAGACGGGGCCCGGCGGGTCGCTGGCCGCGACCTGGAATGCCCGGGCCACAACCTCCCCGACCTGGTCGGGCCGGCGCAGTTCGTAGTCCCACTTAACGTAATTCCGGACGATGCCATGCTGGTCGAACTGCTCCTGGAGCCAGTGAATATAGGTGTCCCGGCTACCCCGCTGCGCCGGGTCAGTGGTGTAGGGGGCGCGGCCGGCTGAAATGAGGACCGCCGCCCGCCCCCGCTGGGCGTTGTGAACCATGCCCCCGAGATTCTGGGTTCCGACGTCGACGTGGACCAGGACCGCCTGGGGCCGCCCGGTCGCCGCAAAATAGCCGTGGGCAGCGGCCAGGGCCACCACCTCGAAGAGGCAGAGGACTGTTCGGGGCACAGGTCGACCAAGACTCTCCAGCTTAACGAGGGCCTCCTGGACCGGGAAAGTGTCGGTGCCGGGGTTCAAAAACAGGTACCCGACGCCGTGGGCGGTCAGGGCCTCGACGTAGGCCTCGGCCGCCTCGCCCACCGACCGGACGTCGTAGACCGCTCTGCCGAGCCTGGTTTCGCCGTCCACATTAACCTCCTCCGGTGTTTTTAAATTACGGCCCCGGCTTGTTCGGGGTAGCGGCAAAGGGGCCGGTAGCCGTATAATTTTTCTGGCAGGTTACTGCCCCCATCGTCTAGAGGCCCAGGACGCCACCCTCTCAAGGTGGAAACGGGGGTTCGAGTCCCCCTGGGGGCACCGGCGAAGTTCAGCCCCGCTGGCCCGATGCGGCCGAGTACTTTTCCTCGACTGCCCGTTTGATGTAGCTGGCTATCTCGCTCACCGGCGTCCCCGGGCCGAAGACCTCGGCGACCCCCATCGCCTTTAGGGCAGGCTTATCTTCGTTGGGAATGATGCCCCCGACCAGCACGATTAGATCGTCAAGCCCCTTCTCCCGCAGAAGCGCCATTATCGGAGGCACCAGCTCCAGGTGGGCACCCGAAAGGATGCTCAGACCGATAACGTCGACATCCTCCTGCAAGGCGGCGTTGACGATCATTTCCGGGGTCTGCCGGATCCCCGTATAAATAACCTCCATCCCGGCGTCCCGCAGGCCCCGGGCGATAACCTTCGCCCCCCGGTCATGCCCGTCCAGGCCTGGTTTCGCAATCAGCACCCGGATCTTCCGCTCCGCCGTCATCGGCCCATGTCCTCCGGTTTCTGGACCAGTTCCAGCAGGACTCCCCGACTGCTCCTCGGGTGGATGAACGCCACCAGACCCTCGGCCCCTGGCCGGGGCTCCCGGTCGATAAGCTCGACTCCTACCGCCCCAAGTTCTCCCAGGGCAGCACTGATGTCGTCAACCTCCAGGCAGATGTGGTGGAGCCCCTCCCCCCGCCGCTCCAGAAATCGGGCCACCGGCCCGTCATCACCCAGGGGCTCCAGCAACTCGAGGCAGGTTTCTCCCACTGGCAGGAATGCTACCCGGACCCGGTCCCTCTCGACCGTGGCGACCTGCTCAACTTCAAGGCCGAGCCGGTCCCGGAAAAAGGCCAGGGCCGACTCCAGGTCCCGGACCGCGATCGCGATATGGTCAACCCGCTTCGGCTTCACGGCTAGAAGACGACCCGTTCCCGGTATTCGCCAAAGACCTTACGCAGAACCCGGCAGACCTCGCCGATGGTAGCATAGGCCTCGACACACTCCAGAATCGCCGGCATCGTATTCTCATCGCCCCGGGCGACTTCTTCAAGCCGGGCCAGGGCAGCCTCGACCTTCCGGTTGTCCCGCCGCCGGCGCAGATCCCGGACCCGTTCGACCTGCCGCAACTGGGCGGCCCGGTCAACCCGCTGAATCGGCACCTGGAGCTCATCGGCCGTGGTGAACTTGTTGACCCCAACGATAATCCGCTCCCCGGATTCAACCTGCTGCTGGAACCGCCAGGCCGACTCCTGAATTTCCCGCTGAATAAAGCCCGACTCAATGGCCGCCAGAGCACCCCCCATCTCGTCGATGGTCCGGATGTAGTCCCTAATCCGGCACTCAAGCTGGTCCGTGAGCCATTCCACGTAGTATGAGCCGGCCAGCGGGTCGATGGTGTCGGCGACGCCGGTCTCATAGGCGAGGACCTGCTGGGTGCGGAGGGCGAGCTGAGCCGACGCTTCGGTCGGGAGGCCCAGGGCCTCGTCGTAAGCGTTCGTGTGCAGAGACTGGGTGCCCCCCAGGATGGCGGCGAGGGCTTGGACCGTGGTCCGGACGACGTTATTGAGGGGCTGCTGGGCGGTAAGGCTCACCCCGGCGGTCTGAGTGTGAAACCGCAGAACCCAGGACCTCGGGTCCCTGGCCCCGAAACGGTTCCGCATGATGTCGGCCCAGAGCCGGCGGGCCGCCCGGAACTTCGCGACTTCTTCAAAGAGGTTGCTCTGGGCGACGAAGAAGAACGAAAGCCGGGGTGCAAACCGGTCCACGTCCAGACCGGCATTAACCGCCGCCGAGACGTAAGCGATCGCGTTAGCAAAGGTAAAGGCCACCTCCTGAACGGCGGTGGCCCCGGCCTCCCGCATGTGGTAGCCGCTGATGCTTATCGGATTCCACTTCGGCAGGTGGTCAGCGCAGTATTTAAAGACATCAACGATAAGCCGAAGTGACGGTCCCGGTGGGAATATATAAGTGCCCCGGGCGATATATTCTTTAAGGATATCGTTCTGAATCGTCCCCGAAAGCTCCTTCGGGTCGACTCCCTGCTTCTTACCCACCGCAATATACATTGCCAGCAAGATCGGGGCCGTGGCGTTAATTGTCATCGACGTGCTGACCTTATCGAGGGGGATCCCGTCGAAGAGACGCTCCATATCCTCGAGGCTGTCGATGGCGACCCCGACCTTGCCGACTTCAGCCTGGGCGATGGGGTCATCCGAATCGTAGCCGATCTGGGTTGGAAGGTCGAAGGCGACCGAAAGACCGGTCTGCCCCTGCTCGAGCAAGAATTTATACCGGCGGTTGCTTTCCTCGGCGTCAGCATAGCCGGCATACTGACGCATGGTCCAGAGTCGGCCGCGGTACATGGTCGGCTGAATCCCGCGCGTGAAGGGGTATTCGCCCGGGTAGCCGAGCCTGGTACGGTAATCCCAACCGGCGAGGTCCTCGGGGGTGTAAAGGGGCTTGATTTCGATACCCGAGAGGGTTTCGAACCGTTCCTGACGTTCGCCGGTCCGGGCCTTCGCCGGCCTGTACCTATTCTCGTACCAGTCAGCGGCGGTGTGGCTCTGGTCGTGCAAGCCGGCCCCTCGCAGGTGCGGTTTTTCCACAGATTATTCTAGCACGGCGAGAACCTCGCCGTGGTCGACCGCCTGACCGGGCCTGACCCGGACGTCCCGGACGGTACCGTCGCGGGGAGCCGAAAGCTCGTTCTCCATCTTCATCGCCTGGAGCACCACCAGTACATGCCCCCGCCGGACCGCCTGCCCCGGCTCGGCCCCGACCCGGACGACTAGCCCGGGCATGGGGGCCTTGACCTCCACCGGCCGGCCCGAACCGGCCTCCGCCCCCCGCCGGACCTGTTCGAGGGCCGCAAGCCGGGCCGCCAGCACCTCCGTATCAAGGGGAATACCCCCCGGATAAAGCCGGCCCCGCTCATCCCGGACGACCTCGACGCTTACGCCCCCAGCTGCCCCCGGTCCGGCCTTCAGGATGAGGCTCAACCTGGGTTCGGCCTCCAGCCGGGCAAAGTCGATGAAAAAGACCTCGTCCCTGACCGTAACCTTGAGTCCGCCTGACTCCTCGGCCACGGCCACCCGAAACTCCCGGTCCCCAACCCGGACCACGTAGTCGGCCATCGGTTCAGCGGCTGCGCAGGGCCGCCCACCGGCCCGCAACCTTCCAGGGACTCTCCTGAACCTGACCAGCGGCAGGCCGCTCCCCGGTCACGACCTTCGGCCGCCGGTGGAAATCGACGGCGGCGGCAACCGCCGCCTTTACCAGCAGGTCCTCGGGAACCGGCACCCCCTGCCAGTGGCGGGCCACATAGCCGGTGTCGAATTCACCGGCTTGAAAGCGGGGGTCCCGGAGGACCGCCCGGTGGAACGGGATCGTCGTCTTCGGCCCGGCAACCTCGTACTCGTCCAGGGCCCGTAACATCCGGGCGATGGCCTCCCGGCGGTCCCGGCCCCAGGCAATCACCTTGGAAAGCATCGGGTCGTAATCGATGGTGACCCGCTGGCCAAGGTAAAGGCCACTATCAACCCGGATGCCCGGCCCGGCCGGCTCCCGGAGCGCCACGACCTGGCCTGGGGAGGGCAAAAAATTATTGTCCGGGTCCTCAGCATAGACCCGGCACTCGAGGGCCCAGCCCCGCTGGATGATATCTTTCTGGTCGTACTCAAGCCGGTAGCCGGCCGCAAGCTTTATCTGCTCGACGACCAGGTCGATGCCCGTCACCTGCTCGGTGACGGGGTGCTCGACCTGGATTCGGGCGTTGACCTCAAGGAAATAAAACTTCCGGTCCGGCCCGACGATGAATTCGCAGGTGCCCGCATTAACGTAGCCGGCCGCCCGGAAAATGGCCAGGGCCGCTTCCCCCATTTCGGCCCGGAGGGCGGGGTCGACGATGGGCGAAGGCGACTCTTCGATAAGCTTCTGGTAGCGGCGTTGAATCGAGCACTCCCGCTCCCCAAGATGAATACATTTGCCGTGGGCATCACAAAGCACCTGGACCTCAACGTGACGGGCCGGGTCAATGTACTTTTCGATGTAAACCGAATCGTCCCCGAAGGCCGAGAGGGCCTCACTTCGGGCCAGGCGCAAAGCTGACGGCAGCTCATTGGGCGACCGGACGATCCGCATCCCCTTGCCTCCGCCACCGGCCGCCGCCTTGATGACGACCGGATAGCCAATTTGCCCGGCAATCCAGAGCGCCTCCTCGTCGGAAACCGGGCCGTCACTTCCCGGCACCAGCGGCACCCCGACCCGGCGAGCAAGCTCCTTCGCGGCGGTCTTCTCCCCGGCGGCACGGAGAGCCTCGGGCGGCGGGCCGATGAAGACGATGCCGGCCCGGGCACAGGCCTCGGCAAACTCGGCGTTCTCCGAAAGAAACCCGTAACCCGGGTGGATCGCCTCAGCCCCAGCCTGGTGGGCCAGCTCAATGATCCGCTCGATATTCAGATAGCTTTCCCGGGCCGGGGCTGGACCGAGGAGGTAGGCCTCGTCGGCAAGGCGGACATGGAGGGCCTGACGGTCGACCTCGCTGTAAACGGCCACCGGCGAGATGCCCAGGTCCCGACACGCCCGGATAACCCGGACAGCGATCTCACCCCGGTTTGCAATAAGGACCCGCGAAAAAATCCCATTCACAGGGGGATGTTACCGTGCTTTTTCGGAGGATTGGTGTCCCGCTTGTTTTTTAGCATCTCCAGGGCAGCGATCAGCTTCGGACGGGTCTCCCGGGGCTCAATCACATCATCGATGTAGCCCCGGCCGGCCGCAACGTACGGATTTGCAAACTTGGCCACATACTCTTCGACCAGCCGGGCCCGGGTTGCCTCCGGGTCAACCGACCTGGCGATCTCGTCCCGGAAGATGATGTTGACCGCCCCATCCGGACCCATCACGGCGATCTCGGCCGTCGGCCAGGCGTAATTTATGTCGCCCCGGATGTGTTTGCTGCTCATGACGTCGTAGGCCCCGCCGTAGGCCTTCCGGGTGATGACGGTTATTTTCGGAACGGTGGCCTCACAGTAAGCGTAAAGAAGCTTGGCCCCGTGGCGGATGATGCCACCGTGCTCCTGGCTTACGCCCGGCAGAAAGCCCGGCACATCTACGAAGGTAATAATCGGAATGTTAAAGCAGTCGCAGAACCGGACAAACCGGGCGGCCTTAACCGAGGCGTTGATATCAAGAACCCCGGCCAGGACCGACGGCTGCTGGGCAACGATCCCAACCGAGCGGCCGTTGAGGCGGGCAAACCCGCAGATAATGTTCTGAGCCCAGTGCTCGTGGACCTCCAGAAACTCACCATGGTCAACGACCCGCCGGATGACCTCCTTCATGTTGTAGGACTTCGTCGGCGAATCAGGGACGATAGAGTTAAGCTCGTCATCCATCCGGTTCGGGTCGTCGGTAGGCGGCAGGGCCGGCGGGTCCTCCATGTTGTTCGACGGGATGTAACTTAAGAGTTTGCGGATGAGCTGGAGGCATTCGACCTCGTTCTCAGCCGCGAAATGGGCAACGCCGCTTATGGAGTTGTGGACCATCGCCCCGCCGAGCTCTTCGAAGGTCACATCCTCGTGGGTGACCGCCTTGACCACATTCGGCCCGGTCACGAACATGTAGCTGGTGTTTTTGACCATGATAATGAAATCGGTCAGGGCCGGCGAGTAGACGGCGCCCCCGGCGCACGGCCCCATGATCGCCGAGATCTGGGGCACAACCCCAGAGGCCAGAACGTTCCTGAGAAAGATTTCGGCGTAGCCGGCCAGGCTGGCAACTCCCTCCTGGATCCGCGCCCCACCGGAGTCGTTAAGCCCGATCACCGGGGCCCCGTTTTTCATTGCGAGGTCCATGATATTGCAGATTTTCCGGGCGTGGGTCTCAGAGAGGGAGCCCCCGAATACGGTGAAGTCCTGGGCAAAAACGTAGACGAGCCGGCCGTCAATCCGGCCGTACCCCGTAACCACCCCGTCGCCGAGGTATTTCTCCTTGTCGAGGCCAAAATCGGTCGCCCGGTGGACGACGAACATCCCGAGCTCTTCGAACGTCCCGTCATCGAGGAGAAGTTCGATCCGTTCCCGGGCCGTAAGCTTGCCCCGAGCGTGCTGTTGCTCGATCCGCCTGGGGCCACCCCCAAGCTTGGCCTCTTCCCGCAGGCGGCGGAGCTCCCCGAGCTTATCCGCGACGCCGGCGGAAACTTTGAGCTCAGGCAGGCCGCCAGAAGGCACCTCGGTCATAGTCCACCCCGCCGGTGATGATCAGGTTCCCGACAGATTATACCAGCAGGCTACTGAAGCTCACCGACCAGGTTGAGCCGGTCGTCCACCCGGGCGGCCGCCCGGGGGCCCAACACAACGGTCGATTCCCGCTCCTCGATAATCGCCGGACCCTCGATGACGGCGCCAGGGCTCAGCGCATACCGGTCGTAGACCGGCGTCGGTCGAAAGTCGCCATACTCGGCAAAGTAGGCCGGACGGAAACCTTTCAGGGCTTCCTCGACCC
>JAUQQI010000295.1 GCA_030549955.1 Chloroflexota bacterium | reverse complement strand
CACGTTCGCCCGTCTGCCGGTCAGTTCTTCGATCATCGCCACCAATTCGTTAATGGTGATAACCTCATGCCCGCCGAGGTTGATGATTTCGTAGCCGAGCGGCTTCAACGCGGCAATCGTCCCGCGGGCGATGTCGTCCACGTATGTGAAATCCCGTTCCTGGGTCCCATCCCCGTAAACAACGATGGGGAGCCCCTCGGCGATGCGCCGGACGAAGCGAAAGATGCTCATGTCCGGCCGACCGGCCGGACCGTAAACCGTAAAGTACCGGAGCACCACCACGTTCAGGCCAAAGAGGCGGTGGTACGTGTAGGCGAGGACCTCAGCCGCCTTCTTCGACGCCGCGTAGGGGGAAAGGGGTCGGTCAGTGGGCTGGTCTTCCCGGAAGGGCCGGGGCCCGTCGCCGTAAAGGCTCGACGTGGACGCCAGTATAAACCTCGGAACCTGTCGGTAGCGGCATAGTTCAAGCACATTCAGGGTCCCGAGAACGTTCACCTCGTAGTAGCCGTGGGGGTTTCGCAGGCTCTGGCGCACGCCGGCCCGGGCGGCGAGGTTGACCACCGCGTCGAAGGGGCCGGCCCCGGCCCAGAGGTCGGCAAGAAACTTCGGGTCAACGACTGACCCGGTCCGGAAGCTGAACCCTCGACAGGACGCAAGCTGGCCGAGACGCCACTCCTTGAGGATAACCGGATAGCTCGGGTCCAGGTTATCGACCCCGACCACCTCGTGGCCGCCGGCGACGAGCCGCTCAGCAACTTTCGAACCGATAAACCCGGCGCAGCCGGTCAGCAGAACCCTCATGGGCCCACCGGTTCAACGTACTCGGCCGGTACCCAGCCGACGTTCCCGGCCGGGTCCCTGACCCGGACCCAGCGCCGGCCTTCGGCCTCAATCTCCTCCCCGAGGGCCTCCAGACGCGTCCGCTCCGGCCACGGCCGAATCCGCCGGGCGTCGGCCGCCGGGTCAGCCCGGACGTAGACCCCGAGGCCCCCCGTGTTCGCGACCGCCAGCCAGCCCCGGTAAAACTCCGGCGTTGGGGTCGGGACGACCGGCGTCGGCTCCGGCCTGGCTGGCGAAACCGGCCGGGAACTTGCGGTCCACTCCAGATAAAGGCCGGCGGCGATAACCACCGCGGCCGGCAGGATAATAAGCAGCAGCCGCAGGAATGCGGCCGGACCCGCGAAGCTGGCCCGCCTTCCGGGACCCCGGTTGGCCGCAGGTTCCCAGAAATCATAGAGCCCGCGGTTGCAGGCGAGGCCATCGCCGTCGACCAGGGGTCGCAAGTTTGGCCCCCGCAGGACCGGGTGGGTGCACCAGCCCCGGCCGCCAACCGGCGACGGCTCGTAGAAGCGGCAGGTCCCGCAACGGCGGGGAATCCCGCCCCCCGCCCGGGACGGTGCCCTGACCCGGACGGCCATCAGCGGCTCAGAAACCGCCCCAGTCTGGATATAGCCTCGGCGATCCGCCCCTCCGGGGCCGTGTAGCTGAATCGGAGGTGTCCCTCCGCGGCGGGGCCGAAGTCGACGCCGGGTGTGACCGCGACATGGGCGCCCCGGAGGATCCGGCGGGCCAGCTCCAGGGAGTCCCCACCCCACCGCCGGGCATCGGCCAGCACGTAGAAGGCCCCAGCCGGCTCGACCGGCACCCCAAATCCGAGCTCCCGCAGGGCCGAGACCATGTAGCGCCGCCGCCGGTCATAAATCCGGCGCATCCGCTCAACATCGGCCCCAGCCTGCCGCAGGGCGGCAATGCCAGCGTGCTGGACGAAGTCGGCAGCCGAGATGAAGAAGTTCTGGGCCATCACCTCCATCGGCCGAACAAGTCCGGCCGGCAGGATTATAAACCCGAGCCGCCAGCCGGTCATCGCATACCGTTTCGAGAAGCCGTTGAGAACCACCGCCCGGTCGGAAAACTCGAGGATGGAATGCTCCTCCCCGACGTAGGTAAGGCCGTGGTAAATCTCGTCTGAGACAATCAGCGGCCCCAGGTCTGCCAGGGCCCGGAGCGTCCCGGCGGAAAGAACCGCCCCGGTCGGGTTCGCCGGGGAGTTGATCAGGATGGCTTTGGTCCGGGGCGAAAGGGCCGCCCGGACCCGGTCCGGATCAAGCTGATAGCCGTTCGCCGGATCAACCGGAACGGTCACGGGCCGGCCGCCCGCAAACCGGATAAAGCTCGGGTAACAGGCATAATAGGGGTCAGTAATTATCACCTCGTCACCGGGCTCAAGGACCGCCGAGAAAAGGAGCATCAGGCCCGGAGATGTCCCGGCCGTGACCAGAATCTGGCCGGGGGAGACCCGAACCCGGTAGCGGTCCCGGTAATGTTCGGCGATAGCTTCGCGGAGGTCAGGAAGTCCGAGGGCCTGGGTGTAATGGGTTCGGCCGGCCCTCAGGGCCTCAACGGCGGCGGCCTTTATGCATTCCGGGGTGTCAAAGTCGGGCTCCCCCACTTCCAGGTGAATGATATCGGCCCCTTCCCGTTCCAGGGCCTGGGCTTCGGCCAGGAGATCCATCGCGAGGAAGGGCTCCACCCGGCGAGCCCGCTGGGCAACCTGCATGCTCACTACTCCGCTGGCGTTTTTGTCACTGTGGTGCGGGTGCTCAGCGCACCTATTGAGTATAGCTGGCGGACCGCCGATTCGTCTGGCCGACCCGGCCAGACCGCGGTTATCATATACGTGGATGAGCCCAAGCGGAGGAGAACCCACGATGCCACGACTGCCCGGCAAGCGCATTTTTGTCGAGATGCTGATTGCCCACGGGACCCGGTACCTTTTCGGCAACCCCGGTACCACCGAACAGCAGCTTATGGACGTGCTTGAGGATTACCCGCAGATTGAGTACATCATGGGCCTCCACGAATCGGTCGCGGTTGGGATGGCCGACGGGTACGCCCGGGCGGCCGGTCGGCCGGCGGTGGCCAATGTCCACATCGCGGCCGGCCTCGGCAATGCGATGAGCATGCTCTACAACGCCTACCGCGGTGGCACGCCCCTGATCCTGACCGCCGGGCAGTCGGATACCCGCCTCCTGATGTATGAGCCCACCCTTTCGGCCAGCCTGGTGGATATGGCCCGGCAGTTCACGAAATGGAGCTACGAAATCCTCCACGCGGCCGATGTGCCTCAGGCGGTCCGGCGGGCCTTCAAGGTTGCCACCCAGCCCCCAAGCCGGCCAGTCTTTCTTTCCCTGCCGATGGACATGATGGACGAGGAGGCCGACGTCGAAATCCGGCCCCCCGGCCAAGTCGCAACCCGTGTCCGGCCGGACCCGACTGTCATCGAGCGGGCCGCTGAGATGTTCTTACGGGCCGAGAGCCCGGCCCTGCTCCTCGGCGACCGGGTGGCGAGTTCCGGGGCAGTTGCCGAGGTGACCCGGTTTGCGGAGCTGGTCGGGGCCCGGGTTTACACCCTGAATGCTACCGAAGTCGTCTTCCCAACCGGCCACCCCCTTTATCTCGGGACTTTGAACACCGGAAATCCGGCAACCCGGGAAATCCTCCAGACCTTCGACCTTGTTCTGGCGGCGGGTGGGGCCCTCTTTCAGCAGTTTCTTTACCTGCCGGTCCAGTTTCTCGGCCCCGGCACCAGGGTCATTCAGCTGGATGACGACCCGTGGGAGGTTGGCAAAAACTGGCCCGTTGACCTGGGCATTCAGGCTGACCCCAAGCTCGGGTTTGCCGACCTTTACGAGGCGGTCGCCGCCCGCATGACCGGTACCGACCGGGAGAAGGCGGCGGGCCGGATTGCGGCCGCCGAAGAGTTTAAGCAGCGCCTGCGGGACAGGTTTGACCAGGAGGTCCGGGCGGTCTGGGATAGCCGGCCGATTGCCCCGGCCCGGCTGGCCCACGAGCTTAAAAACGCGGTGCCCCCTGACACCATCCTGGTCGACGAGGCGATAACCACCTCCCCGGCGATTCAGGCCGCCTTTGAGTTTAACGAACCGGGGACGTACTTCCGGATCCGGGGCGGGGCCATCGGGTGGGGTCTGCCGGCGGCTCTTGGCGTGAAGCTTGCCCGGCCGGAACGGCCGGTGGTGGCCGTCGTGGGCGACGGCTCGGCCCAGTACACCATCCAGGCCCTCTGGAGCGCGGCCCATCACCGCATCCCCGTTACCTACGTCATCTGCAGCAACCGGAGCTACCGGATTCTGAAGGCCAACCTCAGGAACTACCTGCGGTTCTCGGGGCAGGCCGAGCGCCAGAGTAAATTCATTGCCATGGACCTGACCGACCCGGACCTCGATTTTGCCGCCCTGGCCCGGGCTTATGGGGTCAAGGGCTGGCGGGTTGAAGCCCCGGACGAGCTTGGCGACGCCCTTCGGGCGGCCGTTCGAGCCGGGGCGCCCGCCCTGGTGGACGTGGTCCTGGACGGTAAGCTCTAAAGGAGAGGCCATGAGGATTGTTTCGCTCCTGCCGAGCGCGACCGAGGTCGTCTTTGCCCTCGGCCTTGGGGACGAGCTGGTCGGGGTGAGCCACGAGTGCGACTACCCGCCGGAGGTCACGACCCGGCCGGCCCTCACCCGAAGCCTCCTCCCAGCCGGCCTCTCCCAGGCCGAGGTCGACCGGGAGGTGAAGCGGCTCCTGGCCGAACAGGGCACCCTTTACGAGCTCGACCGGGAGCTGCTTGACAGGCTACGGCCTGACCTGATTCTGACTCAGCGCCTCTGTTACGTCTGCGCCGTCGGCTACGAGCAGGTCTGCGCGGCCGTTGAAGCCCTCGGAACCGGGGCACAGGTCCTTTCCCTGGAGCCCGATGGCCTCGAGGGCATCTTCGAAACGATCCTGACCGTCGGCCGGGCTGCCGGACGGGCGGAGCAGGCCCGGCGGGTTGTTGACGGCCTCCGGTCCCGAATCGAACAGGTCAGGGCCCGGCTGGCCGGGTTGCCCAGGCCCCGGGTCCTCGCCCTGGAGTGGCTTGACCCGCCGCTGGCGGCCGGTCACTGGGTCCCGGAAATGGTCGACCTGGCCGGCGCCGAGGATGTTTTCGGCCGCCCCCGGGAGCCGGCGGTTCGCCTCGAGTGGGCCCGGGTTGCGGAAGCCAACCCGGACCTCATCATTCTGATGCCGTGCGGCTACGACCTCGCCGGGACCCTGGAGGTTGCCCGGACCCTCGAGGCGGTCCCTGAGTGGAAAGGCCTCAGGGCCGTCCGGGAGGGCCGGGTCTACGCTGTCAACGGCTCGGCTTACTTTAACCGCCCCGGACCGCGGGTGGTCGACGGGGTGGCAATTCTGGCCGAGATTTTCCACCCGGATGTTTGCCGGGGCCTGGCCCCGCCGGGCTCCTGGGCACGCCTCCACCTTCCGCAGCCGGTGGCATGGGTCCCCGGGATGTAACGGACCTTGAAGCCTTTCTGCGGCAGCGCCGGAGCCAGGCCCGAGTCGTCCGGCTCGACCGGGACACCGCCACCGTCGCCAGCGCGGCCGAGGCCCTCGGCGTTTCGCCCGACCGGATTATTAAAAGCCTTGTATTTATGGTCAACGACGAGCCGATCCTGGTCATCGCCGGCGGCCCGTCCCGGGTGGACCGGCGGCGCCTGGCCGAAATCCTGGGCGTTCCGCCCGGGAAGGTGCGCCTCGCCACCCCGGAAGAGGTGCTGGCCGCCACCGGCTACCCGGTTGGGGGCGTGCCCCCGGTCGGCCATGCCCGGCAGATGAGGGTTTACGTCGACCGCCGGGTTGCCGAAGCGCCGACAACGGTCTTTGGGGGCGGCGGGGCCGACCGGTTCCTCATCGAAATCGAGCCGTCCGAGCTGGTCGCCCTCACCGGTGCCGAAGTCATCGACCTCGTCTGAAATGGAGGCAGGGTTTTACCGGCGGCTCGGCAAGACCGAGCTTCAGGTCTCCCGGCTCGGTTTCGGGGGCTGGCAGCTTTCGGGGGTCGACTGGGGCGACTGGTCGGAGAGTATCGCGGGCCGGACGCTCCTTGAAGCGCTCGACCTGGGGCTCAACCTCATCGAGACGGCCGACCGTTACGCCGGGGGCCACAGCCAGGAGGTACTGGCCCGCTGGCTCAGGGGCCGGCGCCACGACTGCGTCCTGGCCGTCCGGGGCGGCATCGACTTCTACCACGGCCCACCCCACCCCGACCCGTCGGGCCGCTACCTGACGTATGCTTGCGAGCAGAGCCTGCGGCGGCTGAAAACCGACTACATTGACGTGTTTCTGGTCGAAGGGGCCACGGCGGAGGCTATCCGGGGGGGCGAAATTTTCGAGACCCTCGAGAACCTGGTCCGGGCCGGGAAAATCCGCTACGCCGGGTTTTTCACCGACGACCCGGAGCTCGCCTTCGTCGCCGTCGACTCCGGACCGACTCACGTGCTGGAAGTCCCCTTCAGCCTGCTGAAGCCGGACCTCCGGGCGCTCTTCCCTGAAATCGGTCGGCGTGAGGTCGGCCTGCTCGTTTGCAGTCCGCTGGCCCAGGGCCGGCTCGGCGGCAAGCTCGACCCGGACGTTCAGTTTCATCCCCTGGACCACCGGTCCCGCTGGGACCCCGAACAGCTCCGCCGCGACCTCGAACGGGCGAAAAAATTCGGTTTCATTGCCGAAACCCTTGAAATTACCCCGGCCCAGGCGGCCATCGCCTTCGTCCTCGACCACCCGGAGGTGACCTCGGCCATTGTCGGGATGCGAACCCCTGAGCAGGTCAGGGAAAACCTCACGGCCTGGCGGCATGCGCCGCTCCCGCCAGAAGTCAGGGACCGGCTAGCCGAGACCTTCGAAGAACTGCTGCGGTCAGCCCGCCCGGCCGCTTCGGGCTGAGCCCGGCCTCAGCCTCTCAGGGGGTAATCCTGAAACCGGCCAGGAAGCTCAGCGAATCGGGAATATCCGTCCGGTAGGCGAAGGCCGACCCCTTGCAGTTGGCGTTCAGGACGAAGGAGTTGACCCCGACAATAACCTCGTCGCCGCTGTCGGTCCGGTGAAGCACCGGACCCCCGGAATCGCCGAAGCAGGTTCCGCCGGGGCCGACCCCCTCGCCGGGGCTGTTTGAGTACTGGATGTTGTAGCCGTCGGTGAGGGCGCTGCTCAGGTTGACCAGGCTGACCGTTCCCATGAAGCGGGTCCGTTCCCCCTCGAGGACCGGTTTTACGAGCTGGAGGCCGTAGCCCACCACCGTGAACTCAACCGACCGGGTTCCCCGGCGGGTCGCCAGGTTGTCCAGGTACCCCAGCGGGGCAACCCGACCGTACTTCCCCTTTGTGGCATCCTCTGGGATCCGGGACTTGAACGTTACAACCCCGACGTCGTGGGTATTCGGGATTGTCAGATACCCGGTCCAGCCGGGATGGGCCTGGGGAGTTCCCTTGAAGCCCCCGCCGCACGGGTAACCCTTAATCTTCTTCGTGCAGGGCGTGCCCGGCGTCCAGTTCGGGTCAACCGGGATCGGTCCGGGGTCGAACCAGACCTGGGCGTGGGCCGGCGAAACGTTAAGCTCGGGGTCAAACCCGGTGCAGTGGCCCGCGGTCAGGAGGACGGTCGGCGAAAGCAGCGAGCCGGTGCACCGCCAGAGGGGCACCCAGTCCTTGTCGTAGAAAACGGCCAGCCCCACGTACGGGTGGCGGTCCCCATCCGGCTCCCCGTACTGGACGGCTGAGGCCGCGGGGGCACTGCAGAGGAGCAAAAGCACTCCCAGGACGAGCCCAACCTTCCTCAAAGCCTACCTCCTCAACCAGATGAGCAGCCCCTGTCCCGACCGGCGGGTCGGGACAGGGGCGGACCAGCCCGAAGGGACCCCGGGTCAGACGGCGGTCGGCAGGGTGTAATCCTTGAACCGGTCCCGGAGGACCTTCTTGTCAAACTTGCCGACGCTTGTCTTGGGGATTTCCTCCACGAACACGACGTCGTCCGGGAGCCACCACTTCGCGAACCGGCCGGCGAGGAATTCGATTATCTCTTCCTTCGTGATTGAGTCCTTGTACTCGGGCTTTGGCACCACGACGGCCAGCGGCCGCTCCTGCCACTTCGGATGTGGGGCCGCAATAACCGCCGCCTCCAGGACCTTCGGATGGACCATGATGGCGTTTTCGAGGTCGACGCTGGAGATCCATTCGCCGCCGCTCTTTACCAGGTCTTTCACCCGGTCAACGATCTGAATGTAACCTTCGGGGTCGATGGTCACCACATCGCCGGTCTTGAACCAGCCGTCCATAAACGCCTCGGCCGTTCGCGGGTCATTGTAATACCCGCTGGTTACCCACGGTCCCCGAACCTGAAGCTCGCCCATCGTCTTGCCGTCCCAGGGTATCTCTTTACCTTCGGCGTCCACCGCCCGAATTTCCACCCCAACCGCCGGGATGCCCTGTTTGGCCCGAACCTCGTAGCGCTGTTCGTCAGGCCAGCCGTCCATGTAGCTCTTCGGTATGGCCATGGTGCCGAGGGGCGTGGTTTCGGTCATGCCCCAGGCGTGGAGGAAATAGATGCCGTACTCCTTTTCGAACGCTTCGATAAGCTGCCTGGGCATCGCCGAGCCGCCGACCACAACCAGCCGCAGGCTCGAAAGGTCAAACTTTTCCTGCTTGAGCAGGTTGTAGATGCCGATCCAGATGGTCGGAACCGCCCCGGTCATGGTCACCCGCTCATCCTGGATGAGCTGACAGAGGTCCCGGGGCTGGAGGAAGGGTCCCGGATTGACGATTTTCGCCCCGACCATTACGGCCGCAAAGGGAAGTCCCCAGGCGTTGGCATGGAACATGGGGACGATGGGCAGAACCACGTCCCGCTCGTTAACGCCAATGCCGCCGGCCATCGCCACCGCAAAGCTGTGGAGGAAGATGGCCCGGTGGCTGTAGACCACCCCCTTAGGGTTGCCGGTCGTGCCGGACGTGTAGCACATGCCGGCAGCAGCCCACTCGCTAAGCTCCGGCCAGGGGTACGGCTCCTGCGGCACGGAGGCGAGCAGGTCCTCATAATCCACGACCGGCGAAAGGGATGTCTGGTACTCCCCGACGTCGTTCATGACGACGAAGAGGCGGACCGAGTGGAGGTGGTCCTTAATGCGCTCAAGGAGCTGAAGAAGGGAGGCGTCCACGAAAACCACTTTGTCTTCGGCATGATTGATAATGTACGTCAGCTGGTCCAGCGGCAACCGCAGGTTGAGGGTGTGAAGAACTGCCCCGTAGCAGGGCGCCGCAAAATAGATTTCCAGGTGCCGGTAGGTGTTCCAGGCCAGGGTGCCAACCCGGTCCCCAGGCTCGACCCCGATCTTCTTCAGGGCATGGGCAAGCTGATGGACCCGGCGATAGTAGTCACCGTAAGTGTAACGGTGGACGCCGGTCCGGGTCCGGGTCACGATCTCCTTTTTGGGGAAATACTTACCCGCCCGCTCAAGAAAGTGGTGCAGGGTGAGGGGGAAATCCATGATGAGTCCTCTGAACTCGGACACCGCGCTAACACCTCCTCAATCGCGATTGCCTGAGCCTGCGGCTCAAGCCG
>JAUQQI010000150.1 GCA_030549955.1 Chloroflexota bacterium | reverse complement strand
TAAATGTTGGTGGCAACACCCGAGACCAGAACTGAACAGGACACCAAGGTCGTCGAGGAGGCGATCCGGATCATCCAGGACCACCTGGACCGGGAAGCCCGCAACCGGCGCCAGGTCCTGCTCGAGCCCAAAGACCTCTGCCCGATGCAGAAGGCGAAGCTGGTCGCCGACCTCCAGGCCGTCTTTGACGACCCGGGCCCCGGCCGGGGCTCTTTCGGCGACTGGTTCCGGGGCATCTGGGCTTCGGTCAGGCGACTCTTTTAGGTTAAGCGCATCAGCTGGTAAGCCCGACCCGCGCCCTAAGCCTGGGGCGTCCGCCCGGCGCCCAAGAGACCGTGCAAAATTCCGGTTGGCCGGAGGGCCGGTAACAGCCTGGCGCTCACCGGCCCTCCCCTTCCGGAGCTGGCTGGACCTCGGGAGCCCCGACCCAGACCTCGCCGTCGACGAAGACTTCTTTCTTCCAGATCGGGGCGTCCGTCTTTACCCGGTCCATGATATAACGGCAGGCCTCGAAAGCCTCGGCCCGGTGTGGGGCCGCGACCGCGACCATCACGCTGGCCTCGCCGATTTCGAGCCGCCCAACCCGGTGCTTAACGGCGACTTTCCCAACCGCCCACCGCCGCCGGGCTTCGGTTGCGATTTCCCTCACCTTGGCCTCAGCCATCTCCGGGTAGGCTTCGTAGACCAGGTACCGGGTGGGACGGCCGTCAGAATTGTTACGCACGACCCCAACAAAGAGCACCACCGCCCCGTCGTCGTCAGTCCGGACCGCCGAAATAAGTTCCTCCGGGTCCAGCCGCTCTTCCGTAAGCTCGAACATCGTCTGGCATGCCTCCCCGCCGCTGACCGGCGGAACGAATACGAGCTCGTCGCCGGCCTTCAGCTCGTGGTCCGCCCCAACGTACTCACGGTTGACCGCAAATCGAACCGCGCCCTCCAGGTTCCCAAGGACCGGCCGCTCGGCCACCAGGCGGGTCCAGACGTCAGCGACCCGAGAACCTGCCGGGAGGTCCATCTGCCGTTCGGTCTCACCGAAGAGTTCCCGGAAGAGGGCGAAAAATTTAAGGCGTACGCTGACGGTCTCCATTGCCTTCAACACCCCCCCTCGATTATACCCCGAGGCCCTTCAGGGAACCGGGTCCTTCTGGTCGCTCCCCGGGGCCCCCAGGAATTCCCGGGCCTCAGCCACCAGGTAGAGCGAACCCGTTACGCAGATAAGGTCGTCCGGCCCGGCCCGCTGGAGAAATTCGCCCAGGGCCACCCCGACGTCGGGGAAAATTTTCGCGACCCGGCCCGCCCGCCGAAATTCTTCGGCCAGAAGTTCGACCCCGGCCGCCCGGGGATGGCGGGAGCGGGTCACCCCCACAAAGTCGGCCAGGGGCGCCAGGGCCCCAATGATGGCCGGAACGTCCTTATCGGCCGAGGTGCCGAGGATTAAAAAGAGCCGGCTGTAGCTGAACTCTTCCCGGAGGGTTCTCGCCAGGTACTCGGCGGACTCCCCGTTGTGGGCCCCGTCCACAATGACGGTCGGATTCATCCTGACGACCTCGACCCGTCCTGGCCACCGGACCTGGTTGAGACCGAGCCTGATGTCGTCCGGAGTAAGGTCGACCCGTTTCTGAGCCCGAAGCAGGTCCAGCACGGCCACCGCGACGGCCGCGTTTTCGACCTGGTGGGGTCCAGCCAGGCTGACACTGAGGGCCTCATAGGTCTCGAAAGGGCCATGGACCCTCAGGTTCATGCGGGACCCAGACCAGGACCAGTCCCGTCCGGCCAGGTAGAGGGGCGCCCGGGCCGCCCGGGCCCGTTCCTCGATGACCGTCGCGGCTTCGGCCTCCTGGGGGGCACAGACGACCGGAATGCCGGGCTTGATAATCCCCGCCTTCTCCCCGGCGATGGCGGCCAGGGTCTGGCCGAGAATCTGGGTGTGGTCGTAACTGATGCTGGTTATAACCGTGACTTCCGGCGACACTACGTTCGTGGCGTCGAGCCGTCCGCCAAGGCCGACTTCGAGGACGGCCCACTTGGCCCCGACCCGGGCAAAGAAGAGGATGCCCAGGGCGGTTCCGAGCTCGAAGGTTGTCAGTCGACCCAGGCTTTCAGCCTCCTGGTCAAGCCGGCCGACAATCGGCCGAAGCTCAGCGACGAGCCGGCTGAACGCCGCCGGCGAAATCATGCCGCCGTCCACCTGAATGCGCTCCCGGAAAGTGTGGAGGTGGGGTGACGTGAACAGGCCGGTCGGGTGCCGGGTCGACAGTACCGAGGCGACGGTCGCCGCGACCGACCCCTTGCCCTTCGTCCCGGCAATATGGACGATTTTGAACCGATCCTGGGGTCGGCCTAAAGCCTCAAGGAGCCGGGCTGTCCGCTCGAGGCCGTGACCCAGGGGGTCCAGAGACCCGAGAAACCCCCGTTCGTAGTTCGCCCGTGAGTAGAGGAACTCCAGGGCGTCCCGGTACGGGTCGCAGTCGGCCGTCACCGGGCCCCGCCCCCGACCATGTGGACCACCTCTACGTGGTCGCCGGCCCGGATGACGGTCCTTTCCCACTCCTCCCGGAGAACCACTTCCCCGTTCACCGCAACGGCAACCCCGTTCCGCCGGACGCCCAGGTGGTCCAGGAGCTCCAGGATATTCATCTCGCGGGGAAGTTCCCGAGGCTTGCCATTAATGGTCACCTCAACCCCAATCACAGCCTAACCTCGCGATTTCACTGGCCTCGCCCCCAACATCGCGGCCTTCAACTCCCGGGCGGCTCCCTCGGGGTCATCCGAATCCAGGATAGCCGAGATAACGGCCACGCCGGCCGCCCCGGCGGCGATCACCTCGGCGCAGTTTTCAGCCGTGATACCTCCGATTCCGAGGACCGGTACCGGAGTCCGCCCGACAAAGTCCCGGATAATGCCAGTCCCAGCCGCCGGAAGGCCGGGGTGACTTGAACTCGGAAAGACCGTACCGACCAGCAGGTAATCGATTTGCCCGGCGTCGATTTCGCCGGTTTCGAGGATGGCCAGGTTGTGGGCCGACCGACCCAGAACCAGCCCGGGGCCCAGAAGTTGTCTCGCCACGCCGGGAGGCAGGCCGTTTTCCGGCAGGTGCACCCCATCGGCCCCGGCCGCGAGGGCGACATCGACCCGGTCGTTTACCAGGAGTCTTGCCCGGCCGGCGGTGACTTTGCGCAGGCTGACGACCAGTTCAAAGAGTTGAGCGGCTGGCAGGTCCTTTTCCCGAACCTGAACCAGGTCGACCCCGCCGGCTACGGCCCGGGCGACCGCCTCGGTCAAGGGCAGGCGCGACCGTTTCCGGTCGGTAACCAGCATCAAAACGGGCGGCTGACCGGGGATGTTTGGGGCCATCTACCGCCACTGGACAACGCCTTCGAGCGGGCTGCTCGCTTCGGCGTAGGGCAGTTTCGGGATGCGGCCGGCAAGGAAGGCCTTGCGGCCGGCCTCAACTCCGAGCCGGAAGGCTTCGGCCATCAGGGCCGGATTTTTTGCCTTGGCGATCGCGGTGTTCACCAGGACCGCATCGGCCCCGAGCTCCATGGCCAGCGCGGCGTCGGAGGGTGCCCCGAGGCCGGCGTCGATGACGACCGGAACCCTGGCCTGCTCGATAATTATCTGAATCTGCCCGAAATAGACGATGCCCTGGCCCGAACCGATGGGGGCCGCCAGGGGCATCACGGTTGCCGTGCCGATCTCTTCAAGCTTCTTCGCCAGGACCGGGTCGTCGTTAATGTAAGGGAGAACCACGAAGCCTTCCCGGACCAGGACCCGGGCGGCCTCAAGGGTCCCCTCGGGGTCGGGCAGCAGGTACTTCGGATCCGGGATAACCTCGAGCTTTATCCAGTTGTAGCCTTCGATTCCCCGGCAGACCTCCCGGGCGAGGCGGGCCGTCTTGATGGCCTCTTCGGCAGTCCGGCAGCCGGCCGTATTGGGCAGAATCATGTACTTCGACCAGTCGATGATGTCGAGGAGGGTCTTCTTGTGCGGGTTATCGAGGTCGAGCCGTCGGATGGCTACGGTGATGATTTCAGGCTTTCCGGCCTCGTAGGCGGCAAGCATCTCCTCATCGGAACGGAACTTGCCGCTACCCATCATGAGGCGGGACCGGAACTTCCGGTCAGCGATTACCAGGTAGTCGTCGTGGGGCTGCTGAGCCATGGTCGAACCTCTCCTTCTGCCGCCTGCCCGGGGGAACTCAAGGGCTGCTCCCGCCCGGAAGCAGCCACCCACAGGTGGGGCCCTCCGCTTCCCTACGCCGGTATTACCCGGATCAGGTTCCGAGGGTTGACGGCCCGACGTTACGCCGTCTCTCAGCCTTTCGGCTCCCCTAGCAGAATCGGCCCGATTTTTCCGGCCAGGGGTGAGACCCCTAACCCATCCCCATTTTAGCCCACTCCCAGGAGCCGTGTCAAAAGCAGGCCCTGAGGACGGGAAAGTCCTAACCGGCCCGGGACAAATTCAGGCCACCAGGCCACCCGACTGTTGTTTGTGCCCTGGTTGCCCTCGGTTCGCGGACCGATTCGGCATTTTGACACAGCACCTTCCCCAGTCCCCAAAATATGGTCGTAAAACACGTTGCATCCGACCAGCACCGTCCGGTCTGAGGAGGGAAATTGATGCTGGACCTGCTGATCAGAGGTGGGCTTATTATTGACGGTTCGGGTAACCCCGGCTTTTACGGGTCCGTCGGCGTAAAGGACGAGAAGGTCGTCATCCTGCGGGGCGACGTCTCGAACCTGCAGGCCCGCAAATTCATCGACGCCCACGGCAAGGTCGTCTGCCCGGGTTTTATCGACTTTCATGCCCATTCGGGCCTGATGATTTTCGCCGACCCCAGACACGAGGCCAAGGTCCGCCAGGGGGTGACCACCGAGGTCATCGGCGTCGACGGAAACTCCTATGCGCCCTTTCCCGATCCCGAGGATTTTGGCCGTTTCCTGGAGCTAAACTCGGGCCTGGATGGCCACCCAGCACTCCCGGCCCGCTGGTCAAGTGTGGCCGAATACTTGAGCCTTTTTGACCGAAAGGTCGCCGTAAACATCGTCTACCTGGTGGGCAACTCGCCCCTGCGGATTGCGGCCCTGGGCTGGGAGAGCCGGCCCCCAACCGAAGACGAGCTGAAAAACATGCGGGCCCTGCTCCGGGAAGCCCTCGAAGAGGGGGCCTGGGGCCTTTCAACGGGCCTGGATTACCCGCCCGGAAGCTACGCCCAAACCGACGAGCTTGTGGCCCTCTGCACTGAGGTCTCAAAGCTCGGGGGGATTTACCACACCCATGTCCGCTACCGGCTGGGCGACCGGTTCCTGGACCCCTTTAAAGAGGCCATCGAAATCGGCCGCAGAAGCGGGGTTCCGGTCCACATCACCCATTTTTACCTGCGGGTCGGGTCCCCGGGCGGGGCCGAAAGGCTTTTGGGTCTGGTGGAGGACGGGCGCCGGGCAGGTCTGGATGTCACCTTTGACAGCTATCCGTATATCTACAGCAGCACCCGGCTTTTAATCGTCTTCCCCGACTGGGCCCATGAAGGCGGGCCCGAAAGGCTTAAGGCGGTTCTCTCGGACCCCGAGGCCCGGGCAAGACTCCGGAAAGAAGTTGTGCCCCGGGGGCCCTCCTGGGACGAGATGTGGCTTACGAATTTTAATCGGCCGGAAAATCACCGGTTTGAAGGCAAATCGGCGGCCGAGGTGGCGGAGCTGATGGGGCTTCCGGTGGTGGATGCCCTGTGTGAGCTTTTGCTTTCGGAAAACCTTGGGCTCAACTATGTGACCCCCGGGGTTGACGGGCCCAGCCTGCCGAAGTTTATCTGCCACCCGCTTTCGATGGTGGGAAGCGATTCGGTCTTTCTGGGCGAGTATCCCAGTCCAAGGACCTACGGGACTTTTCCCCTCATCCTTTCGGCCTTTGTGCGGGAGGAGGGCTTTTTGCGGCTTGAGGAGGCCATCCGGAAGCTGACGTCGTTTCCGGCCCAGCGGCTGGGTCTGCCTGACCGTGGGCTTTTGCGGGACGGTTTTAAGGCCGATATCGTGATATTCGACCCGGCGAAGGTAAAGGCCCCGGCGACCCGGACGAAACCGAAGCAGTTTGCCGAAGGCATCGACTACGTCATCGTCAACGGCCAGGTGGTCATCGAGGCGGGCCGCCACAGCGGGGCCCTGCCCGGCAGGGCCCTAAAAAGGGGCCGGACCTCGACTTAACAAGACTTTCGGCCACCCGGGGCCGGGCCAATAGTTCCCGCTTCGACTAGCCGGTCGGGACGGCCGATGGTCACTGCACACCGAGCCAGCTTCCCGGCCACAGCAGCCGACCGGCCTCAGGCCGCCGGTCCGTAGCCGCCGCCCCCTGGGGTTTCGAGCAGAATCTCGGCTTCGGGTCCCAGCAGCCGCTGCTGTTTGGTCTTTAGCTCCTCGCCACCCGGCAGGACCAGCACCCGACCCGGCGCACCATCACCGCCCCCAAAGAGCCCCGGCGCCGGATGCCGCACCCGCTGGGTTATCGGCGCAAACCAGAAGGGCTTCCCCGTCCGGACCCGAACCTTTAGCCGCTGCCCAAGCCCGCCCCGGAAGCGGCCCTCGCCCCCGGAACCGTCCCGCAGGCCCTTCTCGAGAATGAGCAAAGGGCTTGTAGCCTCAACAACCTCCACCGATACCCCGCTTATCCCCGACGGAAAGGCCGTCGCCGAAAGCCCATCTTTGTTCGGCCTTGCCCCCACCCCGCCCGAAAGCATCAGCGTGAACGAAAATGGGCCCCGGGCGTCCCTCTCACCGTAAAAGTGGATAATCCACAGCCCATCGGCCCCGGCCGCCAGCACCCGGTCGGGCAAGGCCCCGGCCAGCGCCCGGAAAATCAGACTCGGAATCAGATGGCCAACTGTGGCCCGGGCCGAGACCGGCGCCGGCCGACGCGGGTTCAATATCGAGCCTTCGGACGCCCGGACCTTTATCGGCCCGAAGAATCCGGCATTGTTGGGAATATCCGGGGCCAGGGCACACTTTAAGGCGAAGACCGTATAGGCCCGGGTGTAGTTGAGCACCACGTTCAGCCCGTACCGGGACTGGGGAGAGCTTCCGGAAAAGTCGGCAACAATTTGCCCCTCACCCACCTCAAGCCTTACTCTAAGCCGGATAGGTTCGTCATAGCCGTCGCCGTAAACCTCACCCTCATAGGCCCCGGTCGGAACCGCCCCAATCCGCTCCCGGAAGGCCCGCTCCGAGCGGGAAATAATCTCGTCGGCTAAAGGCCCGGGTTCCTCAAGGCCCAGCTCGTCCAGCAGGCCCAGAAGGGCAGCCGCCCCAACCTCATTGCCGGCAATCTGGGCCTCTAAATCCCCCAGGACTAACTCCGGATGCCGGACGTTACCCTTAAGCATCGCAAGGAGCGTCTCATTGGGCTTCCCGGCCTCATAAAGCTTTAAAAGCGGGATATAAAGCCCCTCTTCGAAGACATCCCGGGCTTCGGCCGAACGAATCCGGCCGCCAATATCATAGTGGTGGCAGCAGTTGGCCAGAAACCCGACCAGGGTTGCCGACCGGCTGAAAACCGGGGTAATCACCGTCAGGTCGTTGAGCTGGCCCGAGGTAAGCCAGGGGTCGTTGGTGAGGAAGATATCCCCGGGCCGGAGGGTCGCTGGCGGGTGGCGTCTTAAAAGCTCAAAGACGATCTCCGAAATCGAGTTGATGTGGCCCGGGGTACCGGTGGTGGCCTGGGCGAGCATCCGGCCCCGAGCATCATAAAGGCAGGCCGAAAGATCCCCGGCCTCCCGGACAACCGGGGTGACCGAAGTCCGCATGAGGGCTGCGGCCTGCTCGTTTACGATGGATATAAGCCGGCTCCAGGCGACCTCAAGGCTGACCTGGTCCATCGGCCAAATATTTTACCAGGCCCGTAACGCCGCCCGCAGACGGGTCACCTACCTTCAGGCCAAAGCTTAGCGGACCCGGGGGCTGGCTGCCTGGTTTGGCTGTTCTGACAGTCCTGATTACCAGATGGCGTCAGGTCGCTTGCTGGAAATAGTCTGGGCAACCCTCGTCTCTATGTACTAGGTACTAGAGACCGAGGTAAGCCCGTTTGAGTTGTTCGTCTTCCCGGACCTTCTCACTCGGGCCGGAAAGCACTAGGCGGCCGTTTTCCAGAACGTAGGCCCGGTCAGCAAGGCGGAGGACTTCTTTGACATTCTGCTCGACAATTAAGATGGTCACGCCCGAATCCCGGATAGCTGGCAGTGCCGCATAAATCTGCCTGACGACGAGTGGTGCAAGCCCCAGGCTCGGCTCGTCAAGCATCAGAAGCCGGGGCTGGGCCATCAGCGCCCGGGCTATGGCACACATCTGCTGCTCGCCACCCGAAAGCGAACCGGCCAGCTGGTCGGCGCGCTCGGCCAGAATCGGGAAGAATCGGAGCACCCGGTCCAGGTTTGCTCGGACCTGGTTCCGGGCCCGGCGATTGTAGGCCCCGAGCTGGAGGTTTTCCCGTACGGTCATAAAGGGGAATAGCCGGCGACCTTCCGGGACCTGAACTACCCCCAGCTCAACCCGCTGGCTAGCTGGCAACCTGGTTATTGGCCGCCCTTCGAACAGGATTTCCCCCTCCCACGCCGGGATAAGTCCTGAGATGACCCTCAAAGTGGTGGTTTTTCCAGCGGCGTTAGCCCCCAGCAGGGCGACGATCTCGCCTTCCCAGACCTCGACTGAGATGCTGTGGAGGACGCGGACGTCGCCGTAGCCCGTGCTGACGTGGTCCAGTTTAAGCAACAAACTCTTCCCCAAGGTAAGCCTCGATCACATTCGGGTCGTGGCCCACCTGTTCCGGGGGGCCATCGGCGATCTTACGGCCCTGGTGCAGGACGATTACTCGCCGGCACAAGCGCATTATAACCGCCATGATGTGCTCGATTAATATGAGGGTGAGGCCCCTGCTGTGGAGCCGCTCCAACAGCCCCAGGGTCTCGGCCAACTCCGTCGGGTTCAGTCCGGCCAGGGCCTCATCCAGCATGAGCATCCGGGGTCGAACCGCCAGCGCCCGGGCGATCTCCATCCGCTTCCGGAGGCCCACCGGAAGGGATCTAGCTTCCAGGTGAGCATACCGGCTCAGACCCGTATCTTCTAAAAGCTCCCAGGCCAGGTCCTCTGCCTCGGCCAGGGATGGGACCTTAACCAGGGCCGCGGCCTTAACATTGTCCAGTACCGAGAGGTTCTGGAACGGCCTAACAAGCTGGAAGGTCCGGACGAGGCCGAGCCGGGCAACCCGGTGAGGCGCCCAGCCGGTGATATCCCGGCCCAGAAATCGGACCCTCCCAGCGTCCGGCTGAAGGAAGCCGGTGACGAGGTTAAATAGGGTGGTCTTACCAGCCCCGTTCGGGCCAATGATCCCGACCAGCTCACCTTCACCGATTGAAAACGTTACATTGTCAACGGCTACCAGGCCGCCGAAACGCTTGGTGAGCCGATCAACCTCAAGCACCGCTCTTCACCTGCGGTCGCAAAAGGCTGAAAATCAGCCTCACACGCGGTGGATTGTTTCTGGAC
>JAUQQI010000096.1 GCA_030549955.1 Chloroflexota bacterium | reverse complement strand
GGAGCTGGCCCAGCTCAACTCCTTCGACCTGGTCGTGCTTCTCACCATCTCTAATACCGTCCAGAACGCCATCATCGGCAACGACAACTCCCTGCTGGGCGGCCTCATTGGGGCGGCCACCCTGGTGCTGGTAAACACTGTTGTCGTCCGCTACCTTTACAGGCACCCGGCCCTGGAGCGTCGACTGGAGGGCGGCCCTGTCTGGCTAGTGAGGGACGGGAAGATAATCGGCGAGAACTTGCGCCGGGAGCTCGTCAGCGAAGAGGAGCTTCTGGCTGCCATCCGCCGGCAGGGCGTCGACTCCGTCGCGCAGTGCGACCAGGTTATCCTGGAGGCAAGCGGGACGATTACTGTTATCCCCCGGCGGCCGACGGCCCTTGAGGAGGTTCTGGCCCGTCTGGACCGGCTCGAACGGTTCCTGGCGGATAGGGGGCAGTCCTAAGTCCGCCTGAGCCAGCGCCAGACGATAGCCAGAAGGCCGAACGCCCAGCTTAAAACCCCGCCGGCCAGGTGGAATGCCAGGGCAGCCGCCAGGCTCGGAAGCTCGATGCGGAGGCGACCGAAGTGCAGGGTCGGGGCGAACTCAACAAACGGTTCGACCAGGGGCCCGGTCAGGCTAAAGAGCAGGCTGATAATGGTCTGGCCGAATCCGTGTACGGCCGGGGAAGTGAGCACCAGCCCAAACCGGATGAGCAGAAGCAGGGCGACCAGGTCGGCCAGGGTGCTGATGAGCTGGGCCGCCGGTGGAGCCGGGGCTCGGGAGCCTTCATCTCCGGTCGGGGCGGCCGTCAGGGGGGAGAGGACGGCCCCGACCGCCGCCCCCAGGAGGAAGCCGCCGGCGTGGGCCCAGAAGGCGACCCCACCGGTGGCCGGAACCCGGCTGATGGCGGCCAGGCCGTTCAAAAGCTGGCTCAAAAACCAGAGGGGCAGGAAGATGAGGGCCGGGATGTCCACGGGCAGCAGGAAGAAAAAGAATGGCACCACCGTGGTGACCCAGGCCCCAGGATAGAAGACCAGGTAGGCGCCCAGGACGCCGGCAATCGCCCCGCTGGCGCCCACCATCGGCACCGGCGAAAGGGGGTTGACGGCAGCCTGGACCAGGGCGGCGCCGGCGCCGCAGCCCAGGTAAAACGTCAGGTAGGGCAGGTGGTCCAGCCGGTCCTCGACGTTGTCGCCGAAAATCCAGAGAAAGAGCATGTTGGCCAGTAGGTGGGCCCAGCCGGCATGGAGAAACTGGTGGGTTAGTAGCGTAAACCAGACGTCGGCCGGGGCCAGGAAGAAGAGCCGGGGGGTGAACCCGAAGCGGCTGATGGCCGGGTCCAGGGCAGGTCCCAGGCTCAGCTCCCAGAGGAAGACGAGGACGCAGGCGCCGATGAGGCCTAAAGTGACATAGGGGGTGCGGCGGACCGGGACGCTGTCGGTTACGGGGATCAACGGCCGGATGTAAAATCGAAATCAAGGTGTGTTAGGGCTGTGCGGCTGGTCATTATCGAAGACACAAACTTTCTCATTTCCGACGAGGTCGGCGACGTTCCGCGCGGGGCGGACTTCGGCCTCTACTATGAGGATACCAGGTTTCTCTCGGCCTACAGCCTCCGGCTGGACGGCCGGATCCCGGTCTTCTTAAGCGCCCGGCCCACCGATTCGTTTTCGGCCGTCCACTTTTTAACCAACCCCGTTCTGCCTGTGGTCGGCGCCGCCTGGCTGGCCATCGTGCGGCGCCGGCAGGTCGGTCGGGGCCTGCACGAGGACATCGATATAACAAACTACGGCTCAGGCGAGGCCCGCTTCAGCCTTGAACTCGGTTTCGACGCGGATTTTGCCCACATCTTTGACGTTAAAGGCCAGCGGGAGAGCGGCCGGCCGCCACCGAGGCGCCGGGCCGGAATCCGGTTCACGGTGGCCGAAAACGGCCGGAGCCTGCGGTTCGAACTGCGCCGGCAGGCCTTCGTCCGGCGGCTGGTCGTCAACCTCTCGGAGCGGCCGACGCAGGTCGGACCCCGGTGCCGGTTTGAGGTCAGGCTCGGGCCCCGGGCGCGCTGGCACCTGTGCGTCGATTTCTTGACCCTGGACGAGCGGGACCGGGGGGAGCCGGCCTATACCTGCCGGCCGGGTGCGGCCCCGCCGACCGAAGACCGGGCCCGGCGGCACCGGGAGCTGGTCGACCAGGCACCCCGGCTCGAGACCGACAGCTACGTGCTCAGGCAGGCCTATGAGCGGGCCGTTCACGACTTTGCGGCCCTGTGCGTCCGTGGTGATGGGGTGGCGGGCGAGACGGTCATTGCGGCCGGCATCCCGTGGTTTGTGGCCCTCTTCGGCCGGGATTCGCTCATAACCGCCTACCAGACCCTCCACTTCTACCCAGACGTGGCCAGGGAAGTGCTGCGGACCCTGGCACGCCACCAGGGAACCCGGGTCGACCGGCGCCGGGCCGAGGCGCCGGGCAAGATCCTGCACGAGTACCGCTATGGGGTAACGACCGCTGGCCACCGGGGGTTTCCGCCGTACCCCTACTACGGGTCGGTGGATTCGACGCCCCTCTTTTTGATGGTGGCCGGGGCCCTGTTTCGCCTCACGGCCGACCTGGAGTTTTTCCGGTCGCTCCGGCCGAACCTGCTGGCGGCCCTGGAATGGGTCGAACGGTTCGGGGACCGGGACGGGGACGGCTACCTGGAGTACATCAGGGAAAGTCGGGTCGGCCTGGTGAACCAGGGCTGGAAAGATTCGGGTGATTCGGTCAGGTTTGCGGACGGGCGGCTGGCCAAGCCGCCCATCGCCCTGTGCGAGGTGCAGGGCTACGCCTATGCGGCCCGACTCGGCCTCGCCGAAATCCTCGGGGCCCTCGGGGAGCCCAACCTGGCGGCCCGGCTGCGGGCGACGGCCGCCGGACTCAAGGAGCGGTTTAACCGGGACTTCTGGCTGGAGGACCGGCGGTTTTTCGCCGAGGCCCTGGACGGCAAAAAGAACCGGGTCGATTCGCTGACTTCGAACGGGGGACAGCTTCTCTGGACGGGCATCGCCGACCCGGTCCGGGCGGCCGAGGTGGCCCGGCGGCTGCTGGAACCGGAGTTTTTCTCCGGGTGGGGGGTGCGGACGATGGCGGCCGGGGAGGGCGGGTACAACCCGGTTTCGTACCATAACGGGTCGGTCTGGCCCCACGATAACAGCCTGATCGTGGCGGGCCTGGTCCGGTACGGGTTTTACGCTGAGGCGGCAAGGCTGGTCGGCGGCCTGCTTGACGCCCTCGGCGCCCAGCCCGAGTTCAGGTTCCCCGAGCTTTTCGCCGGCTACGGCCGGGACGAAGCCCTGTTTCCGGTCGAGTACCCCACGGCCTGCCGGCCCCAGGCCTGGGCAACGGGCAGCATATTTTTACTGCTTTCGACGATGCTGGGCTTGCGGGATGATCCGTGGGACCCGCCGGGGACCCGGCCTGAACCGTTCCTGCCGGCCGGGGTCAACCGGGTGGCCCTGACCGGGGTCTGGACCCGTCAGGGGAGGGGGCGGGTCGAGGTTGAGCGGACCCCGACGGGGGTGCGGCGCCGGATAATTCCGGAGGGTTGAGAAGGTGAGGGCCCTGGCAATAAGACCCGGAACGCCGGGAGTATTGCTGGTCGAGCGGCCCGAGCCGGCCGTGAGGCGGCCGGACGAGGTCAAGGTCCAGGTGCTCGCGGTGGGCATCTGCGGGACCGACCGAGAGGAGGTGGCTGGGGGGCGAGCCCGGGCGCCGGATGACCAGGCCGAGCTGGTAATCGGCCACGAGATGCTCGGGCAGGTGGTCGAGGCCGGGTCGGACGTTCGGGGCCTGAAGGTCGGAGACCTGGCGGTCTTTACCGTGCGGCGGGGCTGCGGGGAGGACCTTTCGTGCCTTCTTGGTCGGCCGGACATGTGCCGAACAGGCCGCTACCGGGAGCGGGGAATCTGGGGCCTGGACGGGTTCCAGGCCGAGTACGTGGTGGACCGGCAGGCCTACGCCGTCCGGGTGCCGCCGGAGCTGGCCGAAATCGGGGTCCTGGTTGAGCCCCTGTCAGTAGCCGAGAAGGCCATCGATGAGGCAGTCCGGGTCCAGATGGCCCGTCTGCCCGAGGCCGGGGCGGCTCCGGCCTGGCTTGCGGGCTGCCGGTGCCTGGTGGTCGGGCTCGGGCCCATCGGGTTACTCGGGGCCGTGGCCCTCAGGCTACGGGGGGCGGAGGTCTGCGGCCTCGATGTGGTCGACCCTGACACGCCACGGGCGGCCTGGCTTTCAGCTCTCGGCGGAAGTTACATTGACGGCCGGAAAGTCCCGCCCGACCGGGTTCCGGAAACGGTCGGGACATTCGACCTCATCTTCGAAGCGGCCGGGGTTGCAGCCCTCGACTTCGACCTGCTCCAAGCCCTGGCCCCAAGCGGAGTCCTCGTGCTGACGGGCATCCCCGGGGGCGACCGACCGCTAGAGGTCCCTGGAGAGGCGCTCGCCCGGCGGCTTGTTCTGGGAAACCTGCTGGTGTTCGGGAGCGTGAATGCGGCCCGGGACCACTACCGGCTGGCAGTTGACGACCTGGGCCGGGCCGTCTGCCGCTGGGGAAAAGAGTTCATCGGCCGACTGATTACCCACCGTTATCCGGTCGAGGCGGCCCCCGAAGCCTTCGGCCGGCACCCACCGGAGGAAATCAAGGCGGTGGTCGAGTGGGGGGCCTGGCCTTAAGACCAACCAGACGCTCCGGCAGGGTGCGCGCGGCGTTTTCGGTTCCCGGGCCTCCAGGCAGCCGCGTTCAGCGGCTGGCAGGCCATCCCGACGGGCCGCTGGCTTCCGTCGGGCTGGCCGCCGTTTCTTGTTAACAGCCTGCTAGAGCAGGGTCTGGAAGCTCATTTGCGCCCCCGGACTGACCCCATGGGGACGAAGCAGCCCCAAGGCGCCTTCGACGCATCGCCGGGCTGGCTTGACAGACGCCCGGCCCCGGACGCGAACTCTACCCGGCCAAAGTTGAAGGGGAGGGAAACTGGCTTTATAATGAAACCGACTTATGGGTCGGTTTTAAGGAGGCGGGCGATGTGCCGATGGGCCCTCCGCAGCCAGTTCGGCCGGCGCGATTTTCTCAGGCTGGGTCTGGCCGCCGGTTTTGCCTTCACGGCCGGTTGCCTTCCGGCCGGCTCCCCGACGAGCCCTGAACCGACCCGTCCGGCCCTGGGTCCCAGGTACGGGGGCATCCTTACGGTGAGGACTGACGGTGACCCGCCCCACTTCGACATTCACCAGGCGTCGACCTCCTCGGTTCTGTGGCCGCTGGCCCCCTGTTACAACCTGCTGGTCCAATTTGACCCTCAGGACCCTGACAGGGTTGTTCCTGACCTTGCCGAGCGCTGGGAAGTAAGTTCGGACGGTAAGGTTTACACCTTTTATCTAAAACGGGGTGTGAAGTTTCACCACGGTAAGCCCTTTACTGCCCGGGATGTTCGGGCCAGCTTCGAGCGGGTCATCCGGCCGCCCCAGGGGGTCATCAGTCCCCGTAAGGGCGTGCTCAGCGTGGTGGACGGCATCGAGGTGGTCGACGACTATACGGTCAGGTTTGTTTTGAGACGGCCGGCCGCGTCGTTGCTCACCAACCTGGCCCAGGGCTGGAATGTGGTCTACCCGGAAGACATCCTCGAGGCCAAGGGCGACATGAAAAAGGACGTGGTCGGAACGGGGCCTTTTAAATTCAAAGCCTACACCCCCGGCGTCAGCATCGAGCTCGTCAAGAACCCCGAATACCATGTGCCCGGCCGCCCCTACCTGGACGGCATAAAGTTTTTCATAATCCCCGACCCGAACACGGCCCTTTCGGCCTTTATTTCGGGTCAAATTCTGATGTACCGGCCAGGCGTGCCTACTGAAGCCGAAGAGGCCAAACGGGTCCTGGGCGACCGGGTCGTTGTCCAGCGGGTAAACGGGCTCATCTTCGACTCTTTAAACCTCAACGCCCGCCGCAGGCCCTGGGATGACCCCAGGGTCCGGCTGGCCGTCTCGCTGGCCATTGACCGGAATGCTGCCGTGGCTGTCCTGGCCCAGGGGGAAGGGGCCGTTGGGGGCGCAATGCCTGCCGGTGGTCGGTGGGCCTTGCCCGCCGACGAGCTGCGCAAACTGCCCGGTTACCGGGCCGATAAACAGGCCGAGCTGGCCGAGGCCCGCCGGCTCCTGGCCGAGGCGGGTTATGAGGGTCCCCTGAGGGCGACCCTTCTGACCCGGAAGGGGGCCGAGTGGGAGCCGGCGTCGGTTTTTATCAGGGACCAGCTGGCGAAAATCGGCATCGACGCGACCCTGAATGTCCAGGAGACGGCGACGGCCTTTAACCTCCTTAACCGGGGCGAATTTGACCTGGCGCCCTGGGTTCACGCCATTGCCGTCGACGACCCCGACGCTATCTTCGGCGAGTTCTATTTGTGTGAGAGCGAACGCAATTACTCGGCCGTATGTTTGCCGGAAGTTGATGGCCTCTTTCAGCGGCAGGCGCAGGAGCTTGACCCGGCCGAGCGGCGGAAGCTCGTCTGGGAGCTGGACCGGAAGACGCTACTGGGAAATGTGAAGGTTATTATCGGGTGGCGGTTTGACCGGCTGATGCACTGGCGGGGTGTTAAAAACTACCGGCGTCACCCGAGTCTTTACAACAACCAGAAATTCCAGGACGTCTGGCTGGGAGAATAATCAGCAGGAGGCAGGCTATGACCTCTAAGTTCCAGGACATCATTTACGAAAAGAGGGAGGGTGTTGCGTTTATAAGGATTAACCGGCCCCACGTTCTGAACGCCTTCAGGCCCCTCACCATCGAGGAGATGCGGGCAGCTTTTTTGGATGCATGGTATGATGACCAGGTTGGGGTGGTTGTGCTGACGGGGACCGGGGGGAACTTCTGCGTCGGCGGCGATGTCAAGGTCCGGGGCGGGGGCGGCTATGTGGACACGACGGGCCGGCCCAGGCTCCAGGTGACCCACCTGCACCGGATTATTCGGGAGATCCCGAAGCCGGTCATCGCCATGGTGGACGGGTACGCCATCGGGGGCGGGCATGTGCTGCACGTCCTGTGCGACCTGACCGTCGCCTCAACCCGGGCCATCTTCGGGCAGATCGGGCCGAAATTCGGCAGTTTTGATGCCGGCTTCGGAGCCATCTACCTGGCCCGGGTCGTCGGCGAGAAGAAGGCCCGGGAGATCTGGTACCTGTGCCGGCAGTACACCGCCCAGGAGGCCCTCGAAATGGGGCTGGTGAACAAGGTCGTGCCGCCGGAGGAGCTTGAAGAGGAGGTGATGCGCTGGGCCCGGGAGCTTCTCAAGCGGAGCCCGACGGCCCTGCGGTTCTTAAAGCACGCCTTCAACGCCGACACCGACCACGTTTACGGCATCCAGAACCTGGCCCACGGGGCAACTTCCCTGTTTTATCTGACGGAGGAGGGGCAGGAGGGAACCCGGGCGTTCCTTGAGAAGCGGGAGCCGGACTACTCCCGCTTCAGGTTCCACCCCTGGTGAAGCCGCCGCACCGGTTTGGGAGGATGGCTATCAAGCAACGAATTGTCTCCTGGATTCTGGCAAGCCGGCCTTTTAGCCTGTCGGCTTCGGTGGTGCCGGTCCTGGTCGGGTCGGCCCTGGCCTTCCGGGCCGGGAGTTTCGACGGAACCAGATTTGGGCTGGTCCTGGTCGGGGCGGTACTGGTTCAGGTCGGAACGAACCTGGTCGACGAGTACGCCGACCACTTGCGCCCGGCCGGCCAGCACAAACTTCAGGCCCCTTACAAGGTGATCGCCAGGGGCATGCTTTCGCCGGTGGAGGTTCGGGCCGGAGCGCTGGCCGCCTTCGGCCTGGCAACCCTTATTGGCCTCTACCTGGTCCGGGTGACCGGCTGGCCCCTGCTGGCCCTCTGCTTGGCCAGCCTGGCGGCGGCTTATCTTTACGCCGGCGGACCCCGGCCGCTGGGCGACCTGGGCATTGGCTGGCCGATAGTCTTTATATTTATGGGGCCGGTTATGGTAGCTGGGAGCTATTACGCTCAAGCCGGCGGTTTCTCGACCGATGCCTGGCTCTTCGGGGTGCCGGTCGGCTGCCTGGTAACGGCGATTCTGGTGGCCAATGACCTGCGGGACTTTGAGGAGGACCTGGCTGCCGGCCGGGCGACGCCGGTCGTGCGGTTCGGCCTCGGGTTTGGGCGCTTTGCCTGGACGTTTCTGGTGGGTGGGGCTTTTATCAGCCTGGCGGTGCTGGCTTCAGGCTTCGGCTTGGCCTTGCTCTTGCCCCTGGCCGCGGCCCCGCCGGCCTTTCAGACGGCCCGGCGGGTCTGGTCGGCCCGGACCCGGCCGGAGCGGGCGGATGCTTTGCCCCGGACGGCGGCCCTGCACGGCTGGTTCGGCCTCCTGACGGCCGGCGCCATCTTGATAGGAGCCGCCTAGTCGAATTCTAAGTCGATGGTTTTTGCCAGCACCCTGACCAGCCGGTCGTAGCTCTCTTCAAGGGGAGCGGATTCGCCGGTCGAAAGCCAGCGCAGAAGAAGCTGGTAAAGGGCCCCGAACCAGATGACACTTATCAGGCCGGTATCGACCGGCCGAATCCGGCCCTGGCGGATAGCGGCCTCGAGCTGGTCCTTTATCAGGCCGATGAAAAGCTCATGGACGTCCCGGAGCCTGGCCTGGAAGGCCGGCCCGGCCCCAAATCCTTCGACAAGGAAGAACCGGGCCAGGGTCCGGTGGGAGGCGATGGTTCGGACAAAGACCTCAAGACCCCGCTCCAGTTTGGCAACCGGGTCATCAACATCCCGGACGGCCCGGTCGACTTTCGAAAAGAGGAGGCCGGCGGCGTAATCGAGCAGGGCCAGGAAAAGGTCTCCTTTGCTCGGGAAGTGAAAATAGATGCCGCCTTTCGAGGTGTTGGCGGCCCGGGCAATGTCGTCAACCGTCGTTCCGTGGTAGCCGTTCTCGGCGAAGAGCCGCAGGGCTGCCTCCAGGATCTCCCGGTCGCGGACGAGCCAGCGGGTCTGTCTGGTCCTGGGGCTACGCACGCGTGCAGGTCAGGACCCATTCGGCGTTGCGGGCCAGGGATTCCTGGGCCAGGTCGAGAATCTTCTCGACATTGGGGTCGGCGATCCGGTAGTAAATTCGCTGGCCCTGGCGGCGGGTCGCGACAAACCCGCACCAGCGCAAACAGGCCAGGTGGTTTGAGATTCGGGGCTGCTTCATCCCGAGGATTTCGCAGAGTTCGTCGACGCTCTTTTCGCCCCGGCGCAGGACCGTCAGGATGCCCAGCCGGACCGGGTCATCCAGGCCCCGGAACCACTTGGCCAGCAGCTCCAGGCGGCTGAACTCGTCGGTCTCAGCCGCCTGGGCAGGCACGCCCTCTTTAAGGAGATTCTCGGCCATCCCGCTCCCTGTCAGCCCAATCTTTCTCTAAATTGTATCACGGTTGCGTAATTTAAACCCCAATTTCTTTGCTCGTGCCCCTGCCCCCTGGTGGGCTGCCCACGTCAGGCTGGTTTCCGGGCGGGATCGCCCGCCTGCCGCTGGTCGTCGTCCTGAATATGGTCCGGCCGGGCCGCTCTGAAATAGCACATTTGTGCAGTTATAAGTTTAGTTGCTGAACACTAATGGATACCAAGGTTATAAGCGGAGGTC
>JAUQQI010000290.1:5450-9800 GCA_030549955.1 Chloroflexota bacterium | reverse complement strand
CAAGAAGTGGGTGGATGAGGGCCGGCCTCTTACGACCGAGGTTCCCAGGTTTGAGCGGACGGTTTACCGGGCTGAGGAGCCCGACCTGAGGCTGCGGGCGTTTTTGCAGGACGTGGTTCAGCGGCTTGGGCGGCCGGATGTTGCGCTGGTAGATGTCCGGAGTCCGCAGGAGTTTACGGGTGAGATTCTGGCGCCGCCGGGTTTGCCTGAGACGGCCCAGCGGGGCGGGCACATTCCGGGCGCCAGGAACATCCCGTGGGGCCAGGCGGTTCGGGAGGACGGGACCTTCAAGTCCTTTGAGGAGTTAAAGGCCCTTTATGAAGGTCAGGGGATAACCCCTGACAAAGAGGTCATTGCCTACTGCCGGATTGGGGAGCGTTCAAGCCACAGCTGGTTTGTCCTCAAGTACCTGCTCGGCTACCCGAAGGTCAAAAACTACGACGGCTCCTGGACCGAGTGGGGTAACGTGGTGGGCCTGCCCATCGAGCGGTAGCCCCCGGGAGCCCGCCTGACGGCCGCCGCCCGGCTTTAACCCAGGCCGGGCGGCTGGCTTTCCGGCCGGGGAAAACGCCGTGGATAACCCGGCTTGGCGCCGGGCCGGCGGGGGTGGTAGGCTTTAGGGCGGTGGGGCAAAGTGGTAAGCTGTGGTTAGACCGGGGTCAAAAGGTGGTCCGGGCGGGTAATGTTTCTTGGGGAGTACGAGTACGCCATCGACGAGAAGGGCCGGATCACGCTGCCGGTGAAGTTCCGGGAGTATCTGCGGCCCGGCGTCGTCGTGACACGCGGGTTTGAGCGGTGTCTGCTTGTATTCCCGCTACCGGCCTGGTCGGAGCTCACGGAGCGCCTTGACAGCCTGGACCTCACCGACCCCCAGGTTCGCCGCCTCCGGCGCCTCACCTTCTCCCTGGCCTATCTGACCGATGTGGACCGGCAGGGCCGAATACTCATCCCACAGAGCCTGCGGGCTTACGCCGACCTGACCGATAGCGGTGTCATTGTCGGGTTAAACCGTTACCTCGAAGTCTGGAATCCACAGCGCTGGCGGGAGGAACGGGCCAGTTTTGAATAGCACCGAGTTCATTCACCGGCCCGTTATGGTCGAGAAGGTTGTCAGCCTTCTGGTCACCGGTCCCGGCGACTACATCGACGCAACCGTCGGCCTTGGGGGCCACGCCGAACAGATTCTCGAAGCCGCCGGGCCTGAAAGCCGGCTCCTCGGCCTGGACCTGGATCCCCGGGCGCTGGCGGTCGCCGCCCGCAGGCTGGGTCGCTTCGGGCCGCGGGCCCGGCTTGTTCGGGCGAATTTTGCCGACATTGCCGAAGTCGCGGCCCGGGAAGGGTTTGTCCCGGCCCGGGGCGTCCTCTTCGACCTCGGGGTCGGGAGCCACCAGCTTGAAGATGCGGCGGCCGGGTTCAGTTTCCAGGCCGCGGGCCCCCTCGACATGCGCTACGACCCGGATGCCCCGTTAACCGCGGCCGACCTGGTCAATAAGCTCCCCGAGGCCGAACTCGCCGGGATCATCCGGCGCTACGGCGAGGAGCCCCGGGCCCGCCGGATCGCCCGGGAAATTGTCCGGGCCCGACCCATCTCAACTACCGACGAGCTCGCGCGGGTTGTTGTCCGGGCGGTTGGAACTGCCCGGGGCCGGATCCACCCTGCGACCCGTACGTTCATGGCCCTGCGCATCGCCGTGAACCGCGAACTGGAGAACCTCAGCCGGGGTCTGGAGGGGGCGGTCAAAATCCTCGGCCGCGGCGGGCGCATCGCGGTCATCTCCTTCCACTCCCTTGAGGACCGGATTGTCAAAGAGTTCTTCCGGCGGGAATCCCGGGACTGCCTCTGTCCGCCGGGGCTTCCCGTCTGCGTCTGCGGCCACCGCGCCGTCCTGCGGGACCTCACCCGTCGGCCGGTCACCCCGGATGAGGCCGAGGTTAGAACCAACCCCCGGGCCCGCAGCGTCACCCCGGACGAGGCCGAGGTTAGAACCAACCCCCGGGCCCGCAGCGCGAAACTTCGGGCCGCCGAAAAAGTGGCGGAGGCAGCCTGATGGCCGTCATAACTTATCCCCGTCGACGCCAGGCGGCGGCCGCCGGGGGTCTCCGGCTTCGCACCGGGTGGCTACTTGGGTTTCTCATGGTGTCGGCCGTCGTCCTCGGGCTCGCATCCCTGACCCTGACAACCCTGGTTACGACCCGGGGCTACGAGGTCCAGCGGCTCCGGGCCGAGCAGAACCGCTGGACCGAGCAGGTCATGCGGGTCGATACCGAAATCAGCTCCCTGCAGTCCCTGGAACGGGTCGAGCGCGAGGCCCGAAGCCGTCTTAAGCTGACCGAAGCCCGGGACCGGCTGTTCGTAAGCCCAACGGACCTGCCGCCGCCGGCCCGGCAGCCGACCCCGGCGGTAAAGGGGCCCGGACCCGACCCGGTGCAACTGCTTCTGGACCAGCTGGTGTGGATTCGACTGCAGGTCGCCGACCTCGCGGCGGGACTCCCGTAAGCCGGGCTGAGCCCGGCCGGCCAGTGCTGCGGTTTGTTCTGCTCGGCCTCGTCATGCTGGCCGGCCTTTCAACCCTGGCCGGGCGTCTTGCCTATCTGCAGATTGTCGAGCAGGCCCGGTTCGCGGAACTGGCCAGGAGTGAGCAGCTCGGCAAACGGCCGGTCATCCCGCGCCGGGGGGCCATCCTGGCCGCTGACGGCCATCCCCTGGCCATCAGTCTGGAAAGCTACGAGGTCTACTTTTACCCGAAGTATCCCGGGGCGGCGGATGCCCGGGACCGCACCGCCGCCGAGCTCGCCCCGCTATTGAAACGGCCGGCGGACGAGGTGCGTGCGAAACTGGCGGCTGACAGCCCCACCCTGGTGGCGACGGGCATCCAGCCGGACGTGGCGAATAAAATTGCGGCCGCGGAGATGCCGGGAATCGTCTTGAATCCGAAGTGGTACCGGTACTATCCCGAGGGCTCGCTGGCGGGGCCGGTCCTGGGGTTCATCGGTAAGGACGCCCAGGGTCTGAGCGGCGTTGAGGCCGACTATGACGTGCTGCTGGCCGGGAAGAACGGCTGGGTTTACTACGAGCGGGATGCATCCGGCGAGGAGATTCCCCTCGGCCTCAAACGGGTTGAGCCGCCGGTGGACGGGGCCGACCTGGTGCTCACCCTGGACCGGTACATCCAGCGGGTTGCCGAGACCGAACTCGACCGGGCCCTGAAGGAACACCGGGCCGACTCGGGGGTTGTCATCGTCATGGACCCGAAGACCGGGGCCCTGCTCGCGGTGGTGAGCCGGCCGGCGGCCGACCCGACGAAACTCGACCTGAACGACCCGAACCTGCCCGCCCTGACCCGGAACCGCGCTTTCAGCGACCTTTACGAACCCGGTTCGACCTTCAAGATAATCACCCTCGCGGCCGCCCTGGAGTCGGGACGGGTCGGTACAAACGAGACCTATTACTGCCCAGGCTACGTCAAGGTCGGCCCCTGGACCATCTGGATGTGGAACTACACCCCGATGGGCCCGTCGAACCTGGTCGACTTCATCCGCTACAGTTGTAATGTGGGGGCCGTTCACCTGAGCCGCCGGACCGGCCCCGAAAATTTTTACCGGGTGGTCCGGGAGTTTGGCTTTACGGAGCGACTCAACCCCGAGTTCCGGTCGGAAGTTGCCGGCCAGGTGAAACTGCCCTCCGACCCGACCTGGTCCGAGGTTGACCTGGCGACCAACGCCTTCGGCCAGGCCCTTTCCGTAACCCCCCTCGGGCTGGCGACCGCGGTCGCGGCCGTGGCGAACGGGGGCGTCCTCATGCGGCCGTACCTGGTCAGGGAGGTTCGGGGACCGGATGGGGTCCGGCGGTTCGAGCCGACGGTCATCCGTCGGGTGATTTCTGAGGATACGGCCCGGAAGGTGACGAACCTGCTTGTGGAGGCGGTCAACAAGGGGTCGAGCCCCACCGCGATTGTGCCGGGCTACAAGCTCGCCGGGAAAACCGGGACGGCCCAGGTGCCGGAGGGCAGCGGCTACTCCAAAACAAAGTATGTCGCGTCCTATATTGGTTACCTGCCGGCCGACGACCCCCGCCTTGTTATCCTGGTAAAAATTGATAACCCGAAGGATGTTCCGTGGGGGACGACGGTGGCGGCCCCGGTCTTCCGGGAGGTCGCTAGCAAGGCCCTGGCCTACTATGGTATACCACCTACCGAGAGGCCCCGATGAAAATCTCCGAATTTTACGCCCTGATCAGACCGCGTCTGGTCGAAACCATCGGGCCGCAGCCGGATGACCAGGCCCTTCCGCTCATCAGGCCCGATTCGCGACAGGTTCAGCCCGGGGACGGGTTTCTCGCTCTCCCCGGCA
>JAUQQI010000290.1:0-5440 GCA_030549955.1 Chloroflexota bacterium | reverse complement strand
CCCGGCACCAGTTGTCACGGGGCCGAATTTATCGGGGATGCCCTCGCCCGGGGCGCGTCGCTGGTTCTGACCGACCGGGTCTCGGCGGCCGACCGGGAGCTGGCCGTGAAGACCGGGGCGCGGGTCTGGGTCTGCGACGACCCGCTGCGGGCCCTTCAGGAAGCAGCGCGGAGCTGGCGGGGCCGGGCGAATGTGACGGTCGTGGGCATTACCGGTAGCGTTGGGAAGACAAGCACCAAGGAGGCGGTCGCCGCGGTTCTGGCCGGGTCGTATCGGGTCCTGAAGAGTCCTGGCAACCTCAACACCGAGGTTGGCCTCCCCCTCACCCTGCTTTACGTGGAACCGCACCACCAGGTTGCTGTCCTGGAAATGGGGATGTACCAGGCGGGGGACATCGCTTTTCTCTGTTCCATTGCCCGGCCCGGGGTCGGGGTCGTGACTTCCGTCGGCCCGAGCCACCTGGCGCGGCTCGGCTCCCTGGCCGCGATTGCCGACGCGAAAGCCGAACTGGTTGAAAACCTGCCCGATTCGGGCGTCGCCGTCCTGAACGCCGACGACCCGGTTGTTTCGGGCTTCCGGGCCCGGACGGCGGCCCGGGTTGTGACCTTTGGCTGGCGTGAGCCCGCCGACTTCAGGGCCGTCGACGTGGAACTCCGGGGCATGCTCGGGGCTGACCTCTGGGTCCAGTCAGCCGACGGGATTCGCCGGCTCCGGCTCGGTCTCGCCGGCCGCCCCGGCCTCTACGCGGCCCTTGCCGCCGTCGCGGTCGGACGGGTGCTTGGGGTCGACTGGGTCGGGGTCGAGCGGGGGCTTTTAAAAGTCTCGGTTGACCAGCGGCTGGCGGTCCGGCCAGGCGTCGGCGGCCGCCGGGTGGTGGACGACTCGTACAACTCGAGCCCGGTCTCCCTGACCGCGGCCCTGGAATTTCTTGCTCAGTTGCCGGGCCGAAAGGTTGCAATTCTGGGTGATATGCTCGAACTGGGACCCATCGAGGCTGATGCCCACCGGGAGGCGGGCCGGTTGGCGGCCCGGACCCTGGACGTTCTGGTCGCGGTCGGGGAACGGGCTGCGCTGGTGGCCGACGCTGCCCGGGCAGCCGGCCTTTCCGAGACATACTGGACCGTCGACCCCATCGAGGCGGCTTTTTTAGCCCGGGCCCGGTCGGGTCCGGGCGACTGGATTCTCGTCAAGGGTTCGTGGGGCCTGCGGCTTGAACGGGCCGTTCAAGTTCTGGTGGGGGGGGAGGGCTGATGGACGTGGACGTTATGGTTTACTCCCTGCTCGTTGGGGCCTTTACGTTTCTGGTTGGCCTTTTCCTCGGCCGACCGGTTATAAGCCTGCTCAGGCACTACCGGATTGGCAAGGCCATCCGGGAAGAGGGCCCGGCTGGTCACCAGGCGAAGGTCGGCACGCTAACGATGGGGGGCATTTTAATTTTCGCGGCCACTTTCATCAGCACGATCCTGTTTAACCTGTTGGGCCGGCTCTCGATGCTGTTGCCCCTCACCGTCGTCGTCACCAGCGGCCTGATCGGCGCCTTCGACGATATGCTCGGCCTTGTGGGCCGAAACCGGGGCGGCCTTGCCGGCCGGGTCAAGCTTCTCCTCCTCACCATCCTGGCCACCGGGGCGGCCCTGGTGCTCCATTTCTTGCTGGGCTACGAAAGAATCCACATCCCCTTCATCGTGTCCTTCAGCCTCGGCTGGCTCTACATCCCGGTGGCCATCTTCGTCATCGTTGGGACCGCCAACGCCGTGAACCTGACCGACGGCCTTGATACCCTGGCCGGGGGCACCGCCGCCATGGCCTTTGCGGCCTACGGAATCATCGCCTACCTGCAGGGTCAGAGCTACCTGGTAACGTTTTGTTTCACCGTGGTCGGGGCGATTCTGGCCTTTCTCTGGTACAACGCCTACCCGGCCCAGCTGATGATGGGCGATACCGGGTCCCTGGCCCTGGGCGCAACCCTGGCCACGGTGGCCCTGATGACGGGCCAGTGGCTCCTTTTGCCCGTAGTCGGTTTTGTCTTTGTGGCGGTGGCAGTTTCGGTTATTTTGCAGGTCGCCTATTTCAAGCTGACCGGGGGCAAGCGGCTGTTCAGGATGGCCCCCATCCACCACCACTTCGAGCTCGTGGGCTGGTCGGAGCCCCAGGTGACCACCCGGTTCTGGCTCGTCGGCATCTGCGCCGCGATGGTCGGGGTGGCCCTGGCTCTGGCCGTACCGCCCGCAACCTGAGGTGAGCAACTGTGATCTACGTGGCACGGAAACTGCTGGCTTCAGGCCGCCGTCGACGGAGACCCCGGCGCCTGCCGAAATTGTTCCGAAGACTCGTCAAGCCGAATCCGGTGGAGCTGTGGCTGAGGTCCCTGCGGGAGTTGCGGCAGTAGTCGGCCTGGGCCGGGAAGGGCTAAGCCTGGTCCGGTACCTGGCCGGCCGGGGCGGGCGGGTCATCGCCGCCGACCGCAAGGGGCCCATCGAGCTCGGCCCGGCCCTCCGGGCCGTGGCGGACCTGCCAGTTGAACTGGTCCTGGGCCGCAACGAGGCCAACGACCTGCTGGCAGCTCAGGTGGTGTACCTTTCGCCAGGCGTGCCCCTGGACGCGCCGTGGGTCGTCCGGCTGCGGGAAGCCGGCCGGCGCATCTCTTCCCTGACCGAGCTCTTCCTCGGCGGGTGCCCTGCCTTTACGGTCGGAGTAACCGGCTCGTGCGGAAAGAGCACGACGACCGCCCTGGTCGGGCGGATGCTAGAGGACACCGGGTTCACGACCTGGGTTGGGGGGAATATTGGCCGGCCGCTCCTCGACTGGCTCTCCCTTATCCAGCCCGATGACCGGGTGGTCCTGGAACTGAGCAGCTTTCAGCTCGAGCCCGGGCCGCCGTCACCCCGGGTCGCCGTCGTCCTTAACCTTTTCCCGGACCACCTGGACCGCCACCCCTCCTTTGAGGCCTACGCCGCCGCTAAAAAGCAAATCCTGTTAAAGCAGCGGCCTGGCGACTGGGCGGTCCTGAATGCCGACGACCCGGTGGTGGCTGGCTTCGCGGCCGATGCCCCGGGCCGGGTTGCCTGGTTCGGCCTGGGGCCGCCGGCTGGGACGCCGGGAGCCGGCATCCGGGCGGGCCGGCTCCGGCTGAGAACCCGGACCAGGGACGAAGTCGACCTGCTAAACATTGACGACCTCCGGCTTCCGGGTCAACATAATGTCTACAACTGTCTGGCCGCCGCCCTCGCGGCCTACCTGGCTGGGGCGACGGTCAGCTCCATCCGCCGGGTGCTCTCCCGTTTCCGCCCGTTGCCCCACCGGCTCGAGCTGGTCGGGGAGGCCGGAGGCGTCCGGTTTATCAACGACAGCATTGCGACGTCACCGGCCCGGGCGGCGGCCGGGATTCGGGCCGCCCCGGGGCCGGTCATTCTGCTGGCTGGCGGCAAGCCGAAGGGCCTGCCCCTGGAGCCCCTGGTCGAGGCCGCCCAGGAAAAGTGCCGGCTGGTTATCCCCTACGGCCAGGCCGGCCCGCAGGTCCATGCGGCACTGGTTGCCGGAGGCGTGCCGGTGGAGGACCCCTGGCCTGGCCTTGCCGACGCGTTCCGGCGGGCCACGGAAGTAGCCCGGCCGGGGGATGTGGTTTTGCTTTCCCCGGCCCACGCAAGTTTCGACGAATTCCGGGACTTCGAGCACCGGGGCGAGGTTTTTCGGGCACTGGTTCGGGAATGGCTCGGGCAGAACACCTCCCGTTAGGGCAGACCCGACGCCGGGAAACCGTCGCTGAAAGGCGGCGGCGCCTCCGGGCCCGCGAAGGGGCGGCGACCCGGCCCGGGCCACCGGACTGGTGGCTTCTCGGGGCAGTGGGGACGCTGGCCGTCTTCGGTCTGATGGCCGTTTACAGCGCGAGTTTTGCCGTCGGGCTGAGGGAGTTTGGTAACCCTTATCATTTCGTAACCCGCCAGGCGCTTGCCCTGGCCCTGGGAGCCGTTGCCTTCGGCGTCGCCTACCTGGTTGATTACCGGGTCTGGAAGCGGTTTGCCGTCGGGGCCCTCATCCTGGCCTACGCCGGACTAATCCTTGTCTGGCATACCGGGGATGCCCAGTACGGGGCAGCCCGCTGGATTCAGCTGGGGCCGCTTCCCGCCTGGCAACCGTCCGAGTTTGCCAAGCTCGCCCTCATCATCTACCTGGCGGCCTGGCTCGAAAAGCAATCAGGCCGGCGGGTCGGGTTCCTGCGTTGGACCCTCCCCTTTGCCCTGACGGTGGGCGGCCTTGTGGGGCTGATCCTCTTTCAGCCAGACCTTGGGACGGCGGTTATGGTTGGGGGAATCGCCCTGGGGATGGTCTTTCTGGCCGGCCTTTCAGCCGCCCAGGTCGGACTCCTGGGCCTCGGGGCGGTGGCCGCGGTCGTGCCCATCGCCCTGACTGAGGGCTATCGGCTTCGGCGAATTTCGGCCTTCCGGGACCCCTGGAGCGACCCGCAGGGGATCGGGTTTCAGATTGTGCAGTCGCTGATTGCCCTGGGGAGCGGCGGCATCTTCGGCCGGGGCCTGGGGGCGAGCCGCCAGAAGTTCGCCTACGTGCCAGGCGCCCATACTGATGCGATTTTCGCCATCGTTGCCGAAGAGCTCGGGCTGGTTGGAGGCCTCTTTCTCCTGTGCCTTTTCGGCCTGCTCGGCTACCGCGGGCTCCGGGTTGCCCTCAACGCCCCCGACCGTTTTGGAATGCTCCTGGCCGGGGGTGTCACCATCTGGGTCGTCGGCCAGGCTTGCATAAACATCGGCGGGGTGATGCATCTGATTCCCCTGACGGGGATACCCCTGCCGATGGTCTCGTACGGCGGGTCGGCCCTCGTGATGACCATGGCTGCCCTGGGCATTGTTGCGAACATTTCCCGGCACCGGCCGGTCACGGACGGTGAGTCAGCGGGTGGGTGAGCTTCGCCTGACGATTGCGGGCAGTCGAACCGGGGGCCATCTCTACCCGGCCCTCCAGCTCGTCGGAGCCCTCGGCGACCGCCTCGAAGCGGTGCTAGTGGTCGGCAGCGGCCAGGGCCCCGAACCCGAGCTGGTTACGCGGGCGGGGATTCCGTACGCGGCCGTGCCGGCGGCCCCGTTCCGGGGCCGGTCACCGGTCCGGTGGGCCTTCGGGACCCTGACCCTGGCGCGAGGGTTTCTGGCGGCCCGAAGGCTCCTCCGGGAGTTCGGGCCCGACCTCGTCCTGAGCACCGGCGGCTACGCTGGGGTTCCGGTCGGCCTGGCGGCCCGGTCCCTGGGTATACCCCTGGTGCTCTTTCCCCTTGATGTTGCCCCGGGCTGGGCCATCCGTTTTCTCACGCCCCTGGCGACGGCCGTCGCCGTCACGAACCCCGAAGCCCGTGCCCGGCTGAAGCACCCCCGGACCCGGCTCGTCGGCTACCCGGTCCGGGCAGCCCTCGGGCAGGTAGACCCGGCCGCCG
>JAUQQI010000267.1 GCA_030549955.1 Chloroflexota bacterium | reverse complement strand
CCGGTCAGTCTCGGCCCGGTAGGCGGCAAACTCCTCGTAATGCCGCCGCTGGGCCCCGACAAGGGCGTCAATCCGGGCAGCTAGCGCGTCAACCCGTGCGGCCAGGGTCACGAGCTCTTCTTCGGTTCGGCGTTGGGCTTCAGTGAGTCGCCGCAGGGCCCCAGCAAGCTCCCCGAAACGCCGCTCAACCTCGGACCTTAGTTCGGCGACGGCTCGTTCCAGGCTCATGTCAGGTTGCCTCCCGCACCCACATTTTAGCAGGTGCAATCTCCCCGCTGGCTCCCGGTCCGCCCCGATTTCCTGCCAGCCAGCCGGACCGCCTGGCGAGCCAACCGGTTCGCCTCGGCATTCTGCTCCCGGGGTACCCAACGCACTTCGAAAAGCTCAAACCGGCCGGCCACACCCCGGACGGCTTCATAGAGGGCCCGGAGCCGTCGGTTCCGCACCCGATACTCGCCCTGAACCTGCCGGTAGACCAGCTCCGAGTCGAGCCGAATTTCAACCTGTCGGACGCCCTGCTCGAGGGCGAGCTCCAGGGCTCGCTTCAGGGCCAGATATTCGGCCTCATTGTTCGTCGTCACCCCCACTGGCTCCTGCCAGGTCCCAACCCGGCGGCCCTCGGCGAAGGCCACGATCCCGATCCCTGCCGGACCCGGATTTCCAGAACTCGCCCCGTCCACGTAGAAAACAAGCCTCTCCCGGCCCCGCCCTTCACCCTCGGCGGCGGATTTCTCGCCCGGCTCAGCCTCGCTGACAGCCAGGGCCCCTTCCGTGACGGCCTTTTCCGCCTCCGTCGGAGCCCGAATCGGGCTACGCGCCTGGCCGGTTCGCCGGGCCTGGGTCCCGCCGCCACCGCAGACCGGGACCTGACCACGGGCCGCGCCCCCGACGGTGACGCCGTGAATGCCCGCCGAGGTCAGATATCCGGCCTGGTCCAGCTCGCCGTTACCGTCGAACGTGGTAAGCAGCGGTGAAAGGATCCCCTGAATACGTTCTGTCATCCCAAACCTCCTTGAAGCAGGGCCGGGGGCGACCCATCCCGGGCAGTCCCCCGAGCGCGGTAATTATAATTTAAACAACAGCGATGAAAAGCCTGAGCTTCCGGGCGGGCGAGGTCTACGTCGTCTACGGGGTTTTCTTCACGGCCCACAGCCGCTACACCGGCTACGTCTATACCCGCCAGTTTCGGTTCTCAGATATGATGAACGACCTTGACCAGGAGTTCGTCCAGCTTCGGGATGCGACCTTCCAGCGGCTCTATGCCGCCAGGCAGGAAGAGGTCCACGCCGGATTTATCCTTCTTAACCGGGACCAGATTATTCTGGCGATGCCCCGGGATATATCTGCATTCGAACGCCCCCCGGACCGGGCCCAGATGGTCGTCGAACGGGAGCGAATCCGGGCCCTGATGGAGGCCTGGCCCTTTACGGTTGAAGGCACCATCCACCGGGTCCCCGGTGCCGGCCTCATCGATTACATCCACGACCGGCAGCGCCTCTTTCTTCCCGTTACCGACTGCACCGTCACCTATAACCTCAACCCTGACCTGAGCTTTCAGACGCCCTTCCTGCTGGTTCACCGGCGCCGGGTCGAGATGCTCGTTGAGGCCCCCAGCCTTGGCCGGCGTCAGTCCGTCCGACCAACCGAAATACTAAGGGACGTCGAAGACCGGGAATTCGACCCGAACGCGGTGGCCGCCTTCCTGGCTTCGACCCCGATGTTCAAATCGGTTGACCTTGATTCCCTGACGACCGCCTGCGACAGCCTGTTCAGGCGTAACCTGATAGGCCGGCGCCATTTTCGGGCTGGAACCGCCGTGTTCATGGCCGGCGGAATCGGTGATATGCTCTATATCGTTGAGACGGGCCGGCTCGTGGCTTACGTTGCCGACTATGAAAACCGAGAATGCCACCTGACCAGCTTTGGCCCAGGTGATGTGTTCGGCGAGATGGCCATCTTAGGGGACAACGTTCGTACCTTCTCGGTGCGAGCCCTGGAAAACTCGCTGCTGATTGCCATCCACCAGGACGCAGTCCTGGAACTGGTCAAACGGTTCCCATCGCTGGTGACAAACCTGATCAACGTCGTGGTCCAGCGCCACGGCCAGCTGGCCGAAGCCCGCCGGGCGGTCATCGGCACCTGATGATGTACGGTAAGATTCAAAACCGGCTGCAGGATGCCAGTTAGCATGCCCGAGTTTGACCCGGCCAGACTCCTGGACCCGAACTACTGGCTCGAACCGCAGCCCGGGCCCCCGTCCCTTATTGGCCAGCTCGTTGATATCGTCTTCCTCCTGCTCATGTTCGGAGGCCTCGTGCTGGTAAATTACGCCAACCGCCGGCTCGAAACTCACCCCTTTAAATACGGCCTCCTGCGCCGGATTGGCCGCATAATCATCTTCTACAGCTCGGCCGTGGTTTTAATTTACACCGTCCGCTACCTGGGAATCCCTTACCTCGGCTCCCGGCTCCTGCTCCTGGCCACCGGGGTCATCGGCGTCGGCCTCATAATCTATGGCCTTTTTTACTACTTCTGGGTCTACCCCAGGCGATTGGCCGAGGCCGAGCGCGACCTCGCCATCGAGCGTTACAAACCGGAACCGAAATCCGAGCGCCGCCGGCGCAAAAAGAAGAAAAAGAAGCGCCGCTAGTCGGTCAGCTCCGGCGCATAGGCGAAAACGGCCGGCACCCCGCCCGTGTGCAGAAAGATTACGGTCTCGTCAGGCCCAATCCAGCCGACCCGGATGTGTTCGATAAGGGCGGCCATAGCCTTGCCCGTGTAAACCGGGTCGAGGATAAGTCCTTCGGTTCGGGCCACCAGCCGGATCGCCTCCCGGGCCTCGGGGGTCAGGTGGCCGTAGCCCGGCCCGAGAAACTCGCCGTAAATCGAAATATCATGGGGCTCAACGGTGACGTTGAGGCCGAGCAGTTCGGCGGTGTCCTGGGCCAGGGCCCAGACGGCCCGCTTCTGCTCCTCGGGCGGCCGGTAAACCGCAACCCCCTTGACCCGGTACGGGGCCGAAAAGGCCTTGGCCCCGACTATTAACCCCGCCAGGGTTGAGCCGCTCCCTACCGCCACATAAAGATAGTCGGGCCGAATCCCGAGTTCGGTCGTCTGATTGATGAGCTCCAGGCTGGCCAGCACATACCCGGCCGCCCCGTACCGGCTCGACCCGCCCAGCGGAATAATATAGGGGACCTCCCCCTGGCGGCGCAGGTGTTCGGAAACCTCTTCCATCGCCCGGTCGAGCTCGTCGGGACTGGTGGCCGGCGCCTCAATGAGCTTCACATCCGCCCCGAAGAGGTTATCCAGAAGCAGGTTGCCCTGCAGCCCGTTGTGCACCCCGGACGCCAGCACCAGCACGCACTTAAGGCCAACCCGGGCCGCAGCCGCGGCGGTCTGGCAGGCGTGGTTTGACTGGGTCCCACCACACGTGACCACACAGGTTGCGCCGATGGCCTTTGCCCGGGCAAGCAAGAACTCGACGATCTGCAGTTTGTTGCCGCCCAGGGCCAGCCCGGTCAGGTCATCACGCTTAATGAAGATTTTCGGGCCGCCGAGCGCCTCACTGAGCCGTCCGGCATACTGGAGGGGAGTCGGCAAAGTGGCAATCCGGAGCCGTTCCAGGTTCGCAAGCTTCATGATCTCCTACCTCAGCGCAGAAGGTCACCGGTTGATTTTAGCCGATCCAGTCGGCCCGCCTCTGGTATAATCCTGCCGAAAGCCCTGGCCCGAGGAGGGACCCCGTGCGCATCGGCTTTATCGGCCTCGGAAAGATGGGCCGCCCGATGGTTCGCAACCTGCTTAAGGCCGGCTACGAGGTCGTCGTCCATAACCGGAGCCGGCCCCCGGTCGACCAGCTCGCGGCCGAGGGGGCAATTCCAGCCACCAGCCCCGTGGACGTTGCCCAGCAGGTCGATATCGTCATGACCAGCCTGCCTGATCCCCCGACAGTTCGTCAGGTTTACCTGGGACCCCGGGGAGTTGCCGAAGCGAAAAAGGCCGGCCAGCTCTGGGTTGACACCAGCACCGTCGACCCGGAGACCAGCCGGACCATCGCCGATGCTGCCCGGGCCATGGGAGCCGCTTTTCTGGACGCCCCGGTAAGCGGCGGCCCGCCCGGAGCCGAGGCTGCCACCCTGACGGTCATGGTCGGCGGCGACCGGGAAGCCTTTGACCGGGCCCTCCCAGTCTTCGAAAAACTCGGCAAGAACATCCATTACTGTGGGCCGTCCGGGAGCGGCACCATTGTCAAGCTGGTCAACCAGCTCCTGGTCGGCATCAACATGGCGGGGGTAGCCGAGGCCCTGGTTTTCGCGGCGAAGGCGGGCGTCGACCCGGCCGTCGCCTTTGAAGTCATCAAGACCAGCTACGGCAGCAGCATGATGTGGACCAGGTCGACGCCCCTGATCCTCCAGCGGGACTTCACGCCCCGCACCCCGGTCAGCCTCCTTTGCAAGGACCTGGACCTGATCACCCGGCTGGCCGCCCGAATCTCAACCCGCCTGCTGATGGGTGCCCAGGCCGAGCAGGTGTTCCAGGAGGCAAAGGCCCTCGGCTTCGGCGACAGCGACATGGCCGCCCTCGTCATGCCCCTGGAACGGGTCGCCGGGGTCGAGGTCAGACCCGGCGGGATGCCGGCCGAAGCCTAGTCGGCCCGGCCTGTCTCCCGGCGGGCCCGGAGCTTGGCCTCACGCAGGCGGCTCAGGTCGCCGCCGGCCGGGCCCGCTGGCTGCTCAGATTCGACCTTCGGGGCCGGCCTGACCTGCCCCAGCCGGCTGGACGCTACGGTTTTCCGGGCCCGAAGCCGCCCCAGCATCGCAGGAACTTCAACAGTGGGCCGGGCCGCCAGCCGGCGCCGGACTGCCCAGGCCACCCCCGCAATGATTGCGGCCGGCCCCAGGCCGAGCCGCCGCGCCGCGACGTCCAGGGGCCAGAGCACCGCGGCCAGAAGCAGGAGCCACGGGTAAAGGGGCGTGGTTTGCCGGACGGGCCGGAAGGCGACCCGAAAGACATCGGCCGGCTCCGGGTTAAGCCGTCCGCCGGTCGCCTTCACCAGGCCCGAAAGCAGGCCCGGGTTGGCGGCCGGATCCCGGTATTCGGCCGAGTAGGCGACGGCTAGGGCCGTCCGGTCTCCCCGTACAGTCTGGTCTCCCGCCTGCTCGGTGACGGCGGCGTAATACGTTCCCGGTTGACCAGCCGGGAAAACTCCCTCAAACTCGCCGGGCCCGGTCTGGTCGAGCCGGACAGTTCGGACCGTTCCATCGGGAGCGACGACCCGGGCATCAAGGGTATGCCCTTCGGGGAGGGCTGAACGGTCGAGGTCCACTCTCAAAACCCCGTTCGCCCCCTCGGTTCGGACGGTGGCCCGGAGCCCCTCGCCGGTTGGGGCCGCCCCGGCCCAGTCGACCACCTGCCGCCAGAAGGTCGCAAATCCGGCCCAGGTTACCCAGTCCCGAGCCCACCGGCCCTTCGCATCCGAAGTCCAGGCCACAACCCGGCCAAGCCCGGTCTGCCAGGCCGCCAGGACCGGGTCGTCCTTGGCCGACCGGAGGATGACCTGGGCCCCGGTTTTCGGGCTAGTTCCCAGGTAACCGTGGAGGGGCGGCAGTGTCGTGAGGCCTTGAAGAATCGGGCTCGGGTCAGCCGGAGCCGGCCGGAATGTCTCCTCCACGATGATGGTCCGCTGGACCTCTTCGGTCTCCTTGAGCAGAATCTGCGGCACTTCCCGGGCATCGGCAACCGCGTAGTAGCGGCCCCCGCCCTCCTTTGCGAGGGTCTGCAAAAGGTCGGCTGACCCGCCCCCGACGCCGATGGTTGAGAGGGTGATGCCGTGGGCCTTCATGTCCCGGACGAGGGCGCTGAAATCCCCGGTCCGGGACCAGCCGTCAGTCATCAGGACAATGTGCTTGACCGCGGCCTGGCTCTTCTTCAGGGCCTCGACGGCCTCGGCCAGGCCGGCATAGATATTCGTCCCGCCCTCCGCCCGGACACCGGCCAGCAGGGAGAAGGTCCGCTGGAGGTCGGCGTTCGGCTCGGGCCGGGCAATCCAGCGGGCAACGCTGTCAAAAACCAGGACCCCAACCTCGTCCCGGGGGCCGAGCCGCTGGAGGGCCTGGAACGTCGCCTCCTTCGCCAGCTCGATCTTGGGAATGTTCGGCGGCGGCCCGGTAAGAGGCGGGGAGCCGCAGGCCCCTGACGTGCCGTGACAGTTGCCCATGCTCCCCGACTTGTCGATGACGGCCACAAATGCGACGCTCGGCGTCTCCCGGTAGCTCTTCGGTTCGAGGTCGACCGGGAGCAGGTCGGCCAGCGGCGTCCGGTGGTAGGCACCCAGCGCGTAGCTCCGCTCACCCCCGATAACAACCAGGCCCCGACCCAGCTCCCGGACCAGGGTCGAAAGGACCCGAAGCTTTTCGCCCAGGGCGTCGGCCGGCACGTTCGCCAGGACCACAACATCGTAATCCCGGAGGGCATCGAGGCTCCCCGGCAAATTTTCGGCCTCGACCTCCGTCACCGGCATCCCGGCGGCCCGGAGGGCCGCGGCGACCGGCCCCCGGTCGGTCTCGGTCCCGACCAGCAGAGTCCGGGTCTGGCCGAGAACCTGGACCACCGCCGGCGCCTCGTTGTTCTGCGGGTAAGTGTCAGGGGCATTCGTGACCTGGAGGACCAGGTTGTGGAAACCGGGCGGAAGCTGACCAACCTGGAAGACGAAATTGTTAAACCCGGGCTGAAGCCGGACGGCCTGCTCCGCGACCGGAACCCCGTCGGCCAGGAGCCGAACGGTAGCATCAGCCGGCTGGTTCGCCCAGACGGTACCCCGCAGCTCAAGGAGCTGGCCTTCCCGGACCCGGCCCGGGGCCACCAGTCCCTCGGCCCGCACCTCCGGCCCGGACCTGCCCGGCAGGGTTACCGCCCAGAGCTCAACCCCGGCCGCGGCCAGGAGGTCGGCCTGCCGCATCGCCTCGCCCTGATTCTCATTGCCGTCCGTAAGCAGAACCAGCCGGCGGGCCCGGTCCGGAGGCAGCAGGCCCATCGCAAGGCGGATCGCGGCCTCGATATCGGTCCGGCTCCCGTCCGGGACCGAGGTGATGCCCGAAAACTGGCTTCCGGGGGCCAGACTCCGGTCGACCAGGGGCTCGGCCCCGAAGGGTATCACCGCCCACTCGTCCTCCGGCCGCAAGCCGACAATAGCCTGCCGGATGAACGCCTCCTGGGCGGCCCGGTTTTCGGCGCTTATGCTGTCCGACCGGTCAACGAGAAAGGCGACGGCAAGGCGGTCGACCGGGAGGCTCAGCCGAAACCCGGCGAGGGCGAGGATCAGGCTCAACGCGACAACCGACCGCAGGAGAACGGGGCCAAGGGGCAGGCGGCGCCGGCGCAGCCCGGCCGCGTAAAGGGTCAGCCCCAGAAGAGGCAGGATTAGGGCAAGGACCAGCGGCCGGTCAAACCCGATGCTAGGCACGGCCCAGCCTCCGCCCAGCGGGGGGTCGGGGCAGCCGGACCCAGCCCGGCAGCCTCAGCCGGATGCCCCGGTAAAAGGCCCACCACTCAAGAAGCATGAGGGCCAGCGCGGCCAGGGCGAGAACCCACCAGAGCTCGCGCCGGACTTCGGTCTCAGCCGCCACCTCCCGGGCGCCCGTCCCGATGACCGGCAGGTCGGACCGGGGTGCCGTCCGGCTCTCGTCCGGGCTCAAGAGATTCACCGCCACAAGACTCCGGTCAATTTCATGGTCGCCAGCCTGCTGGATGACCGTGTAGACCCCGAGCTGGTCGGTCTGGCCGAAGGTTAGAAGTTCGGACCTCGGTTCGAAGCTGAGCTCCGACCCGTCGGGCCGGACAACCCGGACGAGGGTTGTCCCGGGTCGAACCCGGACGGGAACGAGGTCGCCGGGCCGGTAGACGGCTGTGGACGACGGCCCGGCCCGGCCGGCCCAGGCGACCAGGTTAGCAACAAAGATGGGGAAGCCGGGCTGAAGGGGAAAGTCGCTTTCCTGCAGGCTGAACGCCGAAACGACCTGTCGGCCGGTTCCGGTTTCCCGGGCGAGGAGGACCGGGGAAGGCCCGGCGGTCGCCAGGACCCGCCAGTCAGCGGTAGCCGAGATGGCCCGGGTTCGAGCCAGGGCCACACTCCCCAGGTCCACCGAGCGAAGCAGGGGATGCTCCGGGTCAAAAAAGCTTACTTCCGGGAAAAGAACTTCCGGCCCCACCTCAAATCCGGGACCGTTAGCCGGCGGGTTAACCCACCACCAGTTTGCAATGCCCTCGGGGTTGGCGGCCACCCCGTCGAAGATGTACAAATCAAACCGCGCAGCGGGAAGGGGGTCATTGGGGGCCAGTCGGGTGACCTCTACCCCACGAATCAGTGCGAGGGCCCGCTCCAGAAAGAGGTTGCCCCGACCCTGGTAGAGGATGCGGGTCGTCTGCTGGCCCGCCCGCGGGACCCAAACCCGGTTATCGGCCGCCAGGTCGTCGTTTACATCCAGGGCGATTTCCAGGAGATCGCTTCCGGCCGGGACCGCCGGGAAAACGACCACCCCACCCCCGTCCGGGCTGACCTGAACCTCCCGGACATCCAGGAGACGGTCCCCCGCCAGCAGCCGCACCATTACCCGGGTCGGCGCGGGTATCGACCCGTCGACCCGGACGAAGACCTCATCTCCCGCCGACCTCGGCCGGACTTGAACGGCCGTAATGCCCAGATTATTTCCGGCCGTTCCCACCGGCCGGAACTCAAAGGGGACCGGCAGGCGGTCGACCGGGGTTGCCGGGGCGACCCCGTCGGAAAACAGGACTACCCGGCCCTTCCCGCCGGCGACGCCAACCGCGAGTGACAAGAGCTCCCCGAGGTCCGAAGGCTCGGCCGTAAGCCCAAGGCCGTCCAGGGCCCGCCGGACCAGGTCCCGGTCCCGGGTCGGGCTTACTAGGACCCGAGCCTGCCGGCCCCCAACGACCAGGGCAACTTCGTCATCGGGGTGAAGGCCGTCAAGAAACCGGCGGGCCTCCCGCTTTGCGGCCTCGAGCCGGTTCGGGGAAACATCGGTCGCCCCCATCGAGGCTGACGTGTCCAGGACGATGACGTTGCGGCCGGTCGGCTGGGCCGTCTCGGTCCGGAACGGCCGGGCTGTTGCCAGGACCAGGGCGACCAGAACCAGAAGCTGGAGCAAAAGGAGCCAGCTCCACCGGAACCGCTGCCAGGGCTGATTCGCCTGGAGGCTCGCCCGCGCCCTGGGCCAGAGGAGGAGGCTCGAAACTACCCGCCGCTCCCGGCGAAGTTTAAGCAGATAAAGGACGATGATAGGCCCGGCCAGGAGCAGGAGGGCCAGCGCCGCCGGTGCAAGCAAACCCATCCTTCCGCCCCTTAGACCAGGACCCCCCGCCGGGGCAGTTCCTTAAAGACCAGGTCCTCAAAGGGGATGCGGGTATCCAGCGGGATGAAGTTTATACCCCGGCGCAGACACCAGGCCGCGACCGACTCCCGCCAGCGGCAGAGGTTCCCGATATATTCGTTAAGGTCGGCCGGGGTCAGGGTCACTTCCTGCCGGTCGCCGGTTTCGACGTCCACCAGCTCCAGGTCCCCCGTCAGGTCCGGCTCAAGCTCCTGGGGGGCAAGCACATGGCAGACGGTGATTTCATAGCCGGCCCCCTGGAGGGCCCGCAGACCAGCTTCGAACCCTTCCGGCGCAAACAGGTCGGAAATTAAAACCAGCGGGCCAGCAGTCTGGGGCCGCCCGGCGTAGGCCGTCAGGGCGGCG
>JAUQQI010000107.1:3457-9930 GCA_030549955.1 Chloroflexota bacterium | reverse complement strand
ACTGGACCTTGTATTTTTCCTGGGCCGGCCAGTAGAGCTCGTTTTCCCAGTAGCCGTACATCCGCATATCGATGTAGAAGATGTAAACTTTGCAGTCGGGCAGTAGCTGCCTGACCTCGATTGCCTGTTTGGAGGCGATCCCGCAACATACCTTCGAACAGTACTCGTTCCCAATCTGCCGGTCCCGGGACCCCACGCACTGGATGAAACACACCCGCTCGGGCGGCGTGCCGGTAGACGGCCGGATAAAGCGGCCGGCCTTGAGCATCGCCTCGGCATCGGCCAGGGTGATCACGTCGTCGAACTCGTAGTAGCCGTACATCTGGGTTTCTCGCCCCGGGTCAAAGTGCTGAAAACCGGTGGCGACGATAATGGCTCCAACCTCCACCTGTTCCCGGTCCGGGGGGCCGTCGCCCCTGGCCCCGCCCAGGGTTACGCGAAAGCTGCCCGCAACCCCCTGACAGGCCACGACCTCGGTGTTCAGCCGGACCTCGACCAGCGGGTCGGACCGAACGGCTGAAATAAGCTCAGCGAGGGCGGCTTCGGCCGGGCGAAATCCGTGGGTTAAGGCGGCGTAGTTCTCGGCGATAGGCGTGCCCCCAAGGGCGGTCCGGCTTTCCACCAGGAGCACGGGGTTGCCCAGCGCCGCCACCCAACGGGCGGCTTCAAGGCCGGCCGGCCCGCCGCCGATTACCAGAACCTTTTCCGCCGTCATAGGCCCTCCTCAGTCCACGTCGTCCCAGGTCAGGTACTGGACCTCGCCCCTCTTGAGCCGCTCCAGGTCGGCCTTAAACTCCTCCCAGGCTGCCCTCCAGTCGACGCCCATCTTTTCCAGGAGGGGCCGGTAGTCCGCCGAGTGCCAGTGCAGCTGGCAGACCCGGTATGGGTGGGCGCCCATGGCCAGGGCTGCGAACTGGGCGTCGCTGAGCACCGGGATCCCAACGTTCCGGCCGTGGGCTCTGGCCGCAAACTGGCTCTTGTCCAGGGTTGTGACGCAGCCGGTGTCGTGGGTCAGGACCACGTCGGGGTTGGCCTCCTCTTTCATAACCTCGATCTTCCGCATCGTGGCAAAGGACCGGGTAAAGTCCCGCTGGACCAGGATATGCCGGAAGCCAAAACCGCAGCAGTCAAACCAGGTCGAGTAATCGGCCACCCGGGCCCCAAGGGCCTCGGCCAGGCCGGTGACCACCGCCGTTCGCTGACCGCCGTAGATATCGGGGTCGTAGATAGCGTCCCCTTCCACCAGCTTGTAATAGTGGCAGGCCGGGTGGACGGCTACGACGATATTCGAAAAATCCCGGACCTGCCGGGTCTTAATCTCCTCCCGGATGGCATGAAGCCACTCGCTGTAATGGACGATTTCTTCGGGGACCACCATCGGCTTGCCCAGCTTTTCGAGAATGCGGCGGACCTCAGCCCTGAGCTCCGGATGGCGGACCAGCTCGGCCCTGACCTCCTTGTAGTGTCCGTAGGATGTCCCACAGTGGATCAGCGGGTAATAACCCGTCTCGTAGGCCGCCGCAAAGTTCCGCAGGGCCACGGCCGCCTGGGCAACCGCGTTAGAAGTGGCCGAGGCATAGTAGTTCCAGGCCGTGCAGGAGGTCTGGTCCTGTGGGTCGAAGTAATCGAAGCCGAGCTTGCGGTTTATCCAGAAGATGGACGTCGAGTAACCAGGAATGTGCCCGCACTGGCCGCACGACTTATGGTGCCAGGTGTGCTGCAGTGGGATCTTCTTGACTAGGCCGTACTTGGTGGTCAGCTCCCGGTAGGGGGCGGGGACCCGTTGGACCGTCCACTCGCCCTTAGCCTCCAGGTCGAAAACTGCCTGCCGGATGTCCTCATGTCGGCCCCGACCCCGGCTGAACTGCCGCTCCCGGGCCGGCCTTGGGACGAGAGTTTCGGGCGGGATAACATTCATGCGGACCCTGCCTCCTCTAGCAGTGCGAAAATCCGGTTGTAGTCGGCCTTCAGGCTCTGGGCAACCACCGCCCGGTTGCCGCTCACCACAAGGGAGTAGTGCTGGCCCCGGTAGACCCAGCCGGTGAAGGGGAGAAAGGCCATACCGCTGGCCTTCTCGACGGCCTCAGCCTGAAGGGCAAAATCGACGTTCCGGGCGGTGACCAGGAAAGCCATAAGTCGGGCCGCTTCGGCGTCCAGCTGGCCTTCGAAATCCAGAAGCTCGCCGTAGTCCCCAAAGGTGACCACGGCTACCACGCCGTCCGCCCCAAGGAGATGCCGATTGGGGCCGTCAGACCGAAAGGCCATACTCTTCCAGCTTCTCCGCCATCAGGTCAGCCAGGATCATGGCGAGGCCGGGGTCGACCTCCTCAATCATCCCCATCACCCCGGCACTGTGCCAGATAAGGTAAAGCTCGACCAGCGTTCGGTCGGCCACCCGCCAGCTCATCGAGGTGGTATGCATCGTTTCCGGCGGGAGGGCCCGCCGCCACAGTTGCAGGTTCTCACTTTCCTCCCGCACCGAAGGCCCCCAGTCGGGGAAGGCATCGAACTGGAGCATGTCGGGTGAGACCTGGGTCCCGGTAGACATGACCTTGTAGATGACCCGGCTGTAGCCCTGCAAAGCCTCCTTAGCCGAGCGCAACCCGTTCCGGATGGCAACCTCCCGCATAATGGTGATGAGTCCGCCAGGGTTGTTGCCACGGGGGCAGCGAAGGCAGGAGAAGCACTGGGAACAGTTCCAGATGTCGTCGTTTATCTGTTCGTAGACCAGCTCGACGTCTTCGCGGGCCAGCGCCTGGGTAATCTTGCGGGGCGAAAAGTCGTAAAACCTGGCGGAGGGGCAGGCTGCCACGCAGATGCCGCATTCGTAACAGCCGTAAAGATAATCCTTAAATCGCGGGTCTGCTTTGACTTCGTTGAACAGCCGGAGCTTTTCAGCGAGGGGAACTTCGGGATAGCTGTGGGGAGCCAGTGTCATGCCGGGACCCATTAAAAGGCGATAACCGCGTCCGCCTGGAGGGCCAGCTCGTTGAAGGCAGCCCCCCCGATCATCTCCACGCCTTCGATGAGGTCTTCGTAGGAGAGGTCATGGAGGTCCAGGCTGGGCTGGCAGACGTACAGCCTTACGCCCAGCTCGCGGGCCTGGTCGATAAAATGGCGCAATCTGGCGCCGCGGTCGCCCTTGGGGCCGATGGCTTCGGGTACACCCCGCCGGAGCAGGGTCGGACCATTCATCGTGAAGTAAATACCGACTTCCACGTCCATTGCCGCGGCGGCAGCCGCCAGGTAGAAGGGTGTTGCGCACCGCTCAGGTGCCTCCACCCCGTGGGTCATCACGTAGAGCAATCGCTTCACCCCATCCTGCATGAGGAACCCCGATCAAATGAAAAGTGCGACATCCGCATTGGCCGCATAGTCGAGGAAGGCGGCGGCCCCGAGGCATTCAACCCCGTCGATGAGGTCCTCGGCACGCACCTTCATCACGCCCATAGTCGTGGCACAGGCGTAGAGTTTCCCGCCGCCCTCCCGGACGACCTCGATCATCTCCTCTAGGCTGGGCATATTGGCCTGAGCCATCCAGCTCTTCATGAAGGTGGTCGCCAGGTCGGTCATGCCCGGCAGAACCCCAACCAGGTTGGGGACCCGAATGGGAACCTGCTTGATGGGCGGGGGCATGGCCGGATTGCCGACCGGAGCGACCTTTAGCCGGTGAAGGCGCTGTTTGTTAATAATGTCAAGGCCGTAGAAGGTGAAAAAGACGGCCACTTCCCAGCCGAGACTCACCGCCGTGGAGGCAAGAATAAGGGGCGGGTAAGCCATGTCCAGGGAGCCCTTCGAAGCTATTACGGCCAGCCGCCGGCGCCGCGGCTCCACGCCACCAACTTGCTCCGCCATCGCCCTTTCCCTCCGCGCTCTTAAAACTCAGTGCGTCCGACGGATCCGGAAGATGAACTTGCTTCCTTCCGTCACGGACTCCAGCAGTTCATGCCCTGTCTGCCGCGCCCAGGCCTCCAGGTCTTTCGGGGCCCCGGGGTCCGTTGCCCAGACCTCCAGGATCTGCCCGACATTGACCTCTTTTATGGCTTTATTGGTCCGAATCACGGGCAAGGGACACAGTAGACCCGAACAGTCAAGCAACTTGTCTACCTTCAGGGCCATTGTTCCCCCCAGTACATGGCAGTGGTCAACGTGACCGTCAGGTCACCCAAAGGACCGTGGACCCGGGCGTAATATGGCCGGATGGGCCGCCCCTACGGCGCCCGATTGCCCCAGACGCCACGTCGTCCCGGCCACCGGGGGCAACCCCTCGGCCGGCCACCAGAATCGCAACCCGCATCCCCGGCCCGGCCTCAAGCTCAGCCGCCAGGACCGTTGCCATGGCTTTCGTCTGCTCCCACCGTCTGGAAGTTAACAAACATCCGGCCGGGTTGGATCTGCCTTAGGAGGTAATTTTTTACCCCACGCGGCAGATAGTTCAGGTTGAGGGCAACTGGCATCTCCGTACCCGGGGAACAATTTGCCGGGCCCCGAGCCGGCTAAAATATTGGTGATGTTAACGACGACTCGCCTTTTGATCATTTACCGCTGGGCGGCCCTTATCCTGGCGGTCAGCTACGCGACGGCCGATGGCGGCCATGATGAACACTTCCTGGCAGGGGTTGCGGCGGCAACCGCGGCCAATCTGCTTGTTACCCTCTGGCGGGGCCTCGATGCCCTGGTGCGACGTTTCCCGTTGCTTTTGAGCCTCGACCTGATGCTGGGGGTCCTGCTTCTCAGATTTACCGGGGGTGCGACCAGCCCATTCTATGCCTATGCCCTGAGTCCGATGCTGGCGGCGGCGTTTCTCTTCAGGTGGGCCAGGGGAACGGTGGTGGCCGCGGGCGCCTTCGGGGGCCTCTACGGGCTTGTCATATTGGCCAGCACCGGCTGGAATTTATCCCTGTTGCTTCAGGCCTCCGGACATATTGCAACTTTCCTGCTGCTGGCGGGAACCTTTGGCTACCTGACGGTAATGAACACCCGGCTTCAGCTCGCCCACGATGAGTTGGCCCGGCAGCAAGCGGACCTGGCGGCAAGCTACCAGCGGCTGACGGACATTTATGAACTCAACCAGGCCCTCCAGGCAGCGGTCGAGGTCCAGGAGGTTCAGAGCTGTATTCTTCAGCTGGTGACCCAGCGGATGGGTTTTGGCCGGGCTATTCTGGGCATTGTTGACACGTCGGACCCCGCGATCAGCCAGTGGCTCATCGCTCGCCGGGACCAGCAAGCCGCAGACGAGAAGATGAGTTACCTGGCTCGTCTTCCCCTCAGCGGCGACCCCGGGCCCATCGGCGAGGCGCTGCAAACGAACCGCGTTGTGCTGGTGGCCGATGGCAGGCCGGTCTGCGGTCACCAGACGATAAGCACCCAGCTTGGCCTGGGAAGCGAATATGCCATTGTCCCCCTGGTCCTGCGTGAGCACCCGGTGGGCATTCTGATCCTGGACAATCCCGACGGAACCGCTCTGGAGCCCGAAGGACTCCGTCAGCTTGACATTTTCCGAAACCAGGCTGCCGTCGCCCTGGGGACGACCATGTTGTGTGTGGACCGGGCTCAGCGCCTTGCGGTTTCTGAAGAACGGGACCGAATTGCCCGGGATGTCCATGACACCGTATCGCAGTCCCTCTTTGGGATCATCTATGGCCTGGAAGCTTGCATTCGGATGCTCCCCGGGGCACCGGAGCACGTAAAGGGGGAACTTGTCCAGATCCAGCGGCTGGCGGCGGCCGCGCGTGCCGAGCTCCGTCGGGTTATCCTGAATCCGGCTTTGCCCGACCTCGGCCCCGGTCGGCTTAAGCAGGAGCTTCTTAATGCGACCCGCCGTATCTGTCCGAAGCCGCCGTCCCTCGACGTCAGCGTTAGCGGTGACCTGGAATCCCTCGATTACCGTTTACGTTACGGGCTTTTCGCTATAGCCCGGGAGGCCGTGATGAACGCGGTGAAGCATTCCGGGGCCTCGCAGGTCAGGGTTTGCGTCAACGTGGCCCCGGCCGAGGTCGAGGTCCTGGTCAGGGACGACGGCTGCGGCTTTCCAGCTGACCGGCAGGTGGGCTACGGGCTGGCAATTTTAGAAAGCAAAGTATCTGAACTTGGGGGCGACGTAAACATACTCAGCAAACCCGGGGCCGGTACAACGGTGCTGGTGAGGATCCCCTGGTAAAAGGCCGGAAAGTGGGCAGGGTCCGAATTCTTATTGCCGACGACCACGCGGTGGTGAGGAAGGGGCTGGCAATGGTCTTGGGCCTGGAGCCGGATTTCCATGTGGTGGGTGAGGCCGCCGACTTTGACCAGACACTGCGCCAGGCCCGCGCCCTTCGGCCGGATGTTGTCCTTCTCGACCTGAAAATGCCGAAGATGTACGGGCTTAACAGCCTCAGGGCTTTACGGGCCGCTACCCCATCAAGCCGTATCCTGATTCTCACGGGGGCGGGTGTAGACGAGACTGCTATTGACCTGCTTGAAGGCGGCGCCGA
>JAUQQI010000107.1:0-3447 GCA_030549955.1 Chloroflexota bacterium | reverse complement strand
TGGCGCGGGCTATCCGTGTCGTTGCCCAGGGTTACGCCTACGTCGACCCCCAGGTTGCACGGCTCCTGGTTAATCGGGCCCGGCGGGGAGGCCGGCTGGAGTTAGCACAGGCATACGGGCTGACGGCGCGGGAGCTCGATGTCCTCCGGGGTATGGCAACCAGCGCAACTTATGAGGAGATCGGGCGACGCCTGGGCATTTCTGAAGGCACTGTCCGAACCCACGCCAAGCACATACTGGCCAAGCTTGGCCAGCCCAATCGCGCTCAGGCGGTCCTTGTTGCCATACGCCTCGGCCTTATCCCCCCTGAACCGCTACAAGACTGAGTTCCGGGGCACCGGATTTTCCAGCATTCACGCCTACGTGCCCGTCTGTCAGGGGCCATCCCGGTGCGGTCAACGGTTCGCCCGGCCGACCCCAAACCGTCCGGAAAGGCGGGCGGCCCTGTCGCCGGGACCTTCAGCCCGGTCCGCTTTGAGCAGTAACGCGGGCTGGGCGGACCGCCACCGGAAAGCCCCGTTGTTACCCAAGCCTGAAACAACCGGGAACCAGGCAAAAGGGCGGAACTCAGACCTCCGGGGGCAGTGCCCGTCTTCCAGGGCCGGACCCGCTCCGGGGTCCTGGCCGGACTGCCGGGGTCGGCGGGAATCGAAGTTCTTCGCCCCCGAGGCACCTGTGGGCGTCGTGGCGAATTAGCAGGTTGGGGTCCTCGGCACCCCACCTGAGGCCAACGGGGCAAAACGCCGGGGCCCAGGGGGGTGGCCTTTCTGCAACCTGTGCCGGCGGGCTTAAGGGCAAAACTCGGATGGTATTATCTTCAGGGGAGCGGACTGCGAAGGATGGTATTCGAAGCCTTCCGTAACAAGCTCGGGGCTGGCCTCGCAAGAACGCGGGATGCCTGGTTCAAACCGGTGCGCCGGCTTTTTGCCGGCCGGGCCCTGGACGAAAACTTCTGGGTGAACCTCGAAGAGCTGCTGATCGGGGCCGACGTCGGCGTTGAAACTACAGAAAAACTTCTTGAGCGGCTCCGTCGGCGGGTCAGGGAGGACGCCCTCATTGGCCCTGACGAGGTCATGCGGGCGTTCGAGGATGAGCTCATCCGAATGTTGAGCGTGGACGGCACAGGCCTTAACCTCCGGTCGGATGGGCCCGCCGTCATCCTTATGGTGGGCGTCAACGGCAGCGGCAAGACGACGACCATCGGCAAGCTCGCCCACCTCCTCAGAAACGAGGGGCGACGGGTTATCGTGGCGGCGGCGGACACCTTCCGGGCCGCGGCCATTGACCAGCTCCGGGTCTGGGCCGAGCGGGCCGGGGCCGAGCTCGTCGCCCACCAGCCCGGGGCTGACCCGGCCGCCGTTGTATACGACGCCCTTCAGGCTGCGAAGGCCCGGGGGGCTGGCGCGGTGGTCATCGACACGGCGGGCCGCCTCCAGACCAAGGTCCCCCTGATGGAGGAGCTCAAGAAGGTCCGCCGGGTGATTGAGAAGGCCAACGGGCGGGGGCCCGATGAGACCCTGCTGGTGCTGGACGCTACAACCGGCCAGAACGGCCTGAGCCAGGCCCGCCACTTTGCCGAGGCCGTGGGCTTGACTGGCATCATCTTGGCCAAGCTCGACGGCACCGCCAAGGGCGGGATCGTTTTTGCCATCGCCGACCGGTTGAAAATTCCCATCAAGTTCGTTGGGACCGGCGAGAAGCTTGAGGACCTGGCCCCTTTCGATCCCCGCCAGTTTGTGGCCGCCCTCCTGGAGGACTAGGTCCATGGCCGGGGTTGACCAGCCCGGCTATCCTTCCGCCCGGCGCTCATGGTCCTCGAAGTCCTGAGCTGGTGGGCTGTCCTTACTGGACTGGGCCTTGGGGCCTGGCCCCTTACCCGCCGCCTCCTGAGCCGGCTCCCCGGTCAGGGCTGGACCTTTGCCCGAACCTTCGGGCTCCTGGGTCTCGGTTACCTTACCTGGGTTGGCGGCACCATCGGCATCATTCCGAACAGCCGACCTGCCCTCATCACTGCCGGCCTGCTGGCCGCTGGCGGCCTCTGGCTCGTCGACCGGGGTCAGAGCCTGGGAGCCCTCCGCAGCCTTCCCAGGGGTCAGCTGGGCCTTTCTGAGGCCGTCTTCGCCGCCGGCCTTCTCGGCTGGGCAGCCGTCAGGAGCCTCTTCCCGGAGGTCCGCCACACCGAACAGCCCATGGACCTCGCCCTGCTGAACGCCACCTTCCGGGCCGAAGCCTTTCCCCCACCCGACCCCTGGCTCGCCGGCCACCCCGTAAGCTACTACTACTTTGGTTACCTGCTGATGGGCCTCGTCAGCAAGCTTGCCGGTACCCCGACAGCCGTCGGGTATAACCTGGCCCTGGCCGCCGTCTTCGGCCTCGCCGCCCAGGGGGCGTTTGGTCTCGTCTACGCCCTCGTCCGGCTCAGCGGCGCCTCGGGGCGGGCGGCCGGGCTTGCCGGCCTCCTCGGGCCCGCCTTTCTCCTGCTCCTCGGCAACTGGGTCGTCGGCCTGGAGCTCTTGCGAAGCTTTGGGGTTCCGGCAGATTGGGCCGGCATTAAGGACCTGGCCGGGCCGGGTCCGGCCCTGACGTCGCCGGAGGCCGGCTGGTGGTGGTGGCGGTCGAGCCGGGTCATTGACACCTTAGCACCCGACGGTAAGACGAGCCTCGATTACACCATCACCGAGTTTCCGCTGTTCAGTCTGATCCTGGGCGACCTTCACCCACATGTTATGGCCCTGCCGTTCGGCCTTGCGGCCGTAGCCCTCGCCCTGGAGCTCTTCCTCGCCGGGCCGGCGGCCGGGACACTCCTGGGGGTCGGGGCGGGCTGGGTGGCCGGGGGCCTTGGCTTTATCAATACGTGGGACCTGCCAGCGTTCGGGACGCTTATGGCGGCCGCCCGGGTCCTCAGCCCCGGCGATCAGCCGTGGGGCCGGCGGCTCCGGGCCGGTCTGGAAGTCGGCGCCGTTATTGGCCTTGCCGCCCCTGGCCTTTACTTCCCCTTTTATCTGACCCTCCAGAGTCAGGTCCAGGGGCTTGCGCCCGTTGGCCCCGTTGCGACCCGTCCCCTGCACCTTCTCCTGTTCTGGGGCCCCCTGGTCACGCCGCTTGCCGGCTGGCTTATCCTCGAAGCCCGGCCGTCGGCTGCCGCCCTGCTTCCGCTAATTCCCGTCGGAGCCTGGGTCGGGGCCGCGGTTCGGACCGGCCCACTCCTGCTCGGCCGGGTTGCCGGGCTGGTCCCCCAGCTGCTGCTGACCGGGGCCGCGGCAACGGTTAGCTTCGCCGAGGTTAAGCGGCCGGCCGTCCGGTTTGTCGGCCTGCTGGCCTTCCTGGGCGGGCTGCTTATCCTCGGGGTTGAGCTGTTCTACATCCGCGACGTCTTCGGGACCCGGATGAATACGGTCTTCAAGGTCTACTACCAGGCCTGGGTCGTGCTTGCGACCGCTTCGGCGG
>JAUQQI010000123.1:9068-9930 GCA_030549955.1 Chloroflexota bacterium | reverse complement strand
ATCCAAACCGATGCCGCGATCAACCAGGGCAACAGCGGCGGCCCCCTTGTAAACTCCCTTGGTCAGGTCATCGGCATCAATACGGTCGTTGCCGGAGAGGCCCAGAACATCGGCTTCGCGATTCCGATTAACGTGGCAAAACCGGTGATGCGGTCCGCCGTCGAAGAGGGACGGGTTCGCCGCCCCTGGCTCGGTATCTGCTACTTCATGGTTACCGGCGAACTTGCCAACCAGTTTCAACTCCCGGTAGACTATGGGGCGTATGTCTACTGCCAGGATACGAACCAGCCGGCGGTTCTGCCCGGTAGTCCGGCGGCGCAGGCGGGCCTGCAGGAGCGGGACGTGATCCTGGAGGTTAACGGCCGCCGGCTGGATAACCGGTATGCCCTGGTGGATGCCCTCGCCCAGGCCCGGGTCGGTGAACGAATTACCCTGACGGTCCTGCGATCTGGCCGGACACTCCAGCTCCAGGTTACCCTGGGCGAGATGCCGGCCCGGTAACCCGTGCCGGATGGCCGGCCCCGATTCCCCCGCCGGCCGAACAACGTCAGGCAAGGGGTTTGCGTTATCCAGCAAGCTTGAGAGGAGGGGTTTAATCGTGCGCCTGGTCTTTGCGATTTTGACTTTGCTTATAAGCTTTGTACCGGTTTTCCCGGCCCTCGGCCCGATTGGGCCGGGCAGGGCTGCGGCGGCCGACGACTGGGATATCCCCGGCGGCCACTTCTTCACCCAGACCCGGGGGAGCGCCCCGTCGGGGGGCTACGCCGTGCGGGACGATGCCGTGGCCCCGTTCTGGAGCGAATTCCAGCGGCTCGGCGGGGTTCAGGCCGTCGGCTACCCGGTCTCAAGGCGGTTCGTCTGG
>JAUQQI010000123.1:0-9058 GCA_030549955.1 Chloroflexota bacterium | reverse complement strand
TCTACTTCGTCAACGTCTTCGACGAGTTCACCAACCTGGGCAAGGACGGCTGGCTCGAGGTCGTCCGCTCAACCCCGAGGCCGGCCCAGTTCAACGAGCAGGGCCTGAGCTGGGACCAGATTATCGCCAACCGCCTGAAGCTTTTGGATGATTATCCGGCCATCCGGGCGGCCTATTTTGGGGTTGGGGACTGGCTCAATTTAAATGGCCTGCCGATGGCCCCGGTCAAGGACTATGGCAACGTCCGGGTGCTCAGGGCCCAGCGGGTCATCCTTCAGCAGTGGATGGTGGATGTGCCCTGGGCCCGGGCCGGCCAGGTCGTCTTTGCCAACGGCGGGGATGTCGCCAAGGAGGCCGGCATCATCCCCCAGGCCGCGGTCCAGGTGGAAGACCCGGCAGCCTACGGCACGGCCCCGGTCACGAACCCGCCGGGCTTCGGCTACGGCATGCAGATTGACCCATATAACGACCTGAACCGGGCCCTTGGCCTGGTCCAGCAGGCCGGGTTCAACTGGGTCAAAGTTCAGGTGCGGTGGGAAGACCTGGAGGCAGTCCGGGGTCAGGTTGGCTGGGATAAGCTCGACCCTATCGTTAGTGCAACGAGCGGCGCCGGCATCAACCTTCTCTTCAGCGTCGTCACTGCCCCCCGATGGGCACGTCCGGCCGACACCGACTTTTCGGTGCCGGGTCCCCCGGCGAACCCTCAGGACTATGCGAACTTCGTCGGGGCCCTCGCCAGCCGCTACCGGGGCAAGGTTAAGGCCTACGAGATCTGGAACGAGCAGAACCTCTGGTACGAATGGGGCGGCGCCGGCCGTCAGAACGCGGCCCAGTACGTTGCCCTGCTCCGGGCGGCCTACGGCGCCATTAAGGCGGCTGACCCGTCAGCCCTGGTCATCACCGGGGCCCCAACCCCGGCCGGAACGGTCAACATCAACGGCCAGCTCCTGGCCATCGACGACCTAGACTACTTCCGGCAGATGTACGCCGCCGGCATGAAGGGTTACTTCGACGGGGTGGGCGTCCACCCGAGCGGGTACAATAACCCGCCGGACGACTTTGTCGGCCAGCTCAGCCCGAAGCCCCGGACCTGGAACGGCACGACCCACCCGTCATTCTTCTTCCGGCGCTTCGAGCAATACTACCAGGTCATGGTCGAAAACGGCGACGCCGACAAGAAACTGTGGTTCACCGAGTTCGGGTGGGCATCGTCGCCGAACCCGTACCCGGAGTATGCCTACGCCCGGGACAACTCCGAACAGGACCAGGCCAACTACCTGGTCCGGGCGTTCCAGATCGGCCGGGAGAAGGGCTATGTCGCGGTTATGTTCGTCTGGAACCTGAACTTTGCGTCCTCGGCCGACCCGCAGGACCGCTATGCGAATCGGGCCTTCTCAATCCTCAATCCGGATTGGACGCCCCGCCCGGCCTACCTGGCCCTGGCTGCAATGCCGAAATAATGTTCGGGAGGTAACGGGCCGGGTTCTGCTATATTTACTACGGGGCACAGCCATGCGAATCATCAGCGGCACAGCCAAGGGCCGTCAGCTCAAGGCCCCGAAGGGCAGGACCCGGCCCACCTCCGACCTGGTCCGGGGGGCAATCTTTGATATGCTGGCAAGCATGGGAGCACCGCTGGTCGGAGGCCGGGCCCTCGACCTTTACGCCGGGAGCGGGGCCCTGGGGCTGGAAGCCCTCAGCCGCGGCGCCCGCTGGGTTGATTTTGTCGAGCAGGACCCGCTGGCCGCCCAGACCATCAAAGAGAACCTCAGGGCCCTAGGCTTTGCCGACCGGGGCAGGGTTTACCGGCTCATGGTCCGCAAGGCCCTGCGGGTCGTCGAGGGGCCCTATGATATAATCTTCATGGACCCGCCTTATAACCTGCCGAACTTTGTGGGCGCCGTCGAGGAGGTGGTCCGGTCCGGCCGGACCGGACCCGGAACGGTGCTGGTGGTTGAGCACCCCCGGAGTGTGACCCTGCCCGACGAACTGGACGGCTTTGCGCTGGTTCGGCAGCGAGCCTACGGCGGAACCGCGGTCTCAATTTACGTCAAAGAGGGGGACCAGCACGCCAGGTGAGCATCACAGCCCTCTACCCGGGCACCTTCGACCCGGTCACCCTCGGCCACCTTGACGTGGCAACCCGGGCGGCGAGGCTTTTCGACCGGCTGGTGGTAGGTGTTTACGACGCGCCGCCCAAGAACGTCCTTTTCAGCACCGAAGAGCGGGTTGAGCTCTTCCGGGAGGCAGCCCGTCACCTCCGCAACGTCGAGGTCCTCCCGTACACCGGGCTGACGGTCGATTTTGCCCGGAGGATTGATGCCAAGGTTATAATTCGGGGCATCCGGGCCTTCGACGACTTTCTCTACGAGTACGAGATGGCCCTGATGAACGCCAAGATGGCCCCCGAAATCGAGACAATAATTCTGATGACCAGGCTTGAATATTCGTATTTTTCTTCGAGCCGGGTGCGGGAAATTGCCCCCCTGGGCGGGGACATATCGGAGCTCGTACCGCCGAACGTCCTGGCAGCGGTAAAAGCCAAGATTGCCGAAAGGAGCCGACGATAGACCTCCTCGACCTTATCGACGAGCTTGAAGCGGCGATTGTAAACAGCTTCCGGGTCCCGGTGCTCGGGAAGGTACTGGTCGATGAGGCCGAGGTTCTCGAGCTCATCGACCAGCTCAAGGTTGCGGTCCCGAGGTCGGTCCGGGAAGCGAAGATGATACTCCAGGAGCGGGAGCAGATCCTCGAGCAGGCCCGGGTCGAGGCCGAGCATATGCTGGCCGAGGCCCAGCGGTATGCCGAGGCCAAGGCAAGTCAGAGTGAGGTCGCCCAGCTCGCCCAGCGGCAGGCCGCCGAAATTCGCCAGGAGGCGGAGCGGGAAGCTGAACGAGTGGTCGAGGAGGCCCGCCGCCGGGCCGCCGAGCTGGTGGCCCGGGCTGAGGAGGAGGCCGCTCGCCGGGAGGCTGAAGCCGACCGCTACATCCGGGAAGTTCTGAGCGACCTCGAAGGCCGGCTGACGGCCGCGCTGACGGCTCTTAAAAAGAATGTCGGGGCGGCGGAGCGTTCCCAGGCCGTGGGAAGGAGGGTTGGCCGAAATGCAATATAATGTTGCGCAACTCCTGAAGCAGCCCACCGGGACAACACGAACCTATCAGTTCGATGAGCGGCTCGAGCCGGTCGACGGACTCCCCCGGCGGGCGGTCGTCCGGGTCCTCCTGACCCGGACGAACCGGGGCGTCCTGGCCCAGGGAACCGCCCGGGTCGAGGTCCACTGTCAGTGCAGCCGGTGTCTGGAGGAGTTCGACACCGAGCTGGAGTTCGACTTCGAGGAAGAGTACCTGCCGAGCCGGGACATCACCACCGGGGCCCTATTACCCGTGCCCGAGGACGACTCGGCCTTTTTAATCGACGAAAACCACATCCTTGATTTCGGCGAGGCCATCCGCCAGTACACGGTTATCAACACGCCGATTCGGGTTCTTTGCCGGCCCGACTGTGCCGGCCTCTGCCCAACCTGTGGCAAGAACCTGAATTTCGGCAGGTGCGACTGCCGGCCGGAGGCAGTTGACCCGCGGCTGGCGGTCCTTACCAGACTGCTTGACCAGACCTCGACGGCCTGAAAAGGAGCCACAACCGTGGGAGCTGTTCCTAAGAAGAAACCCAGCAAGCGCCGAACGGCAAACCGCCGGGCCCACTTCAAGGCGGACCCGCGCCACCTGGTGGCGTGCCCCCGCTGCCACCGCCTCCGGCCCTCACATCAGGTCTGCCCGCACTGCGGTTACTACCGCGGCCGCCAGGTCCTGCAAGTTGAGGGCTGAGCCGGCGGTGGACGTTGCCCTGCTTTTCCCAGGTCAGGGGTCCCAGACGGTCGGGATGGGCCGGGACGTCTACGGGGCGTCGCCGGCCGCCCGGCGGCTTTTCGATGAGGCCGACCGGGTTCTCGGTTTCGGGCTGAGCCGGCTCTGCTTTGACGGACCCGAGGAGGTCCTGACCCGGACTGAGAATGCCCAGCCGGCGATTTTTGTCACGAGCCTGGCCTATCTGGCGGCAGCCGGGGAGACCGGGATTGTCCGTATCCCCGACGGGGTCAGGTTCATGGCGGGTCACAGCCTCGGCGAGTACACCGCCCTGGTCGCGGCCGGGGCGCTGGATTTCGATGCGGGCCTCCGGCTCGTCCGGGAACGGGGCCGGCTGATGCAGGCCGCGTCCGGGGCCATTCCGAGCGGGATGGCGGCGGTCCTGGGGCTTGACGAAGAGGCAGTGGCCGGGATCTGCGCCGAGGCCGGGGTTGAAATCGCCAACTATAACGGCCCCGGGCAGATTATTATTAGCGGACCGAAGGCGGCCCTGGAACGGGCGGCGGAGATTGCCCGGCAGCGGGGCGCTCGCCGGGTGATACCCCTTAACGTAAGCGGGGCCTTTCATTCGCGGGTGATGGCCCCGGCCGCCGAGGGGCTCCGCCCCCTGGTGGACGCGGCCGGGTTCAGGCCGGCCCGGGTGCCGGTGGTGGCGAACGTCACGGCCCGGCCGATTATTACCCCGGAGGAGATCCGGGCCGAGCTCCGGGAGCAGATTCTGTGCCCCGTGCGCTGGCACCAGTCGATGGAATATATTATCGGGCAGGGCGTCCGACGGTTCATCGAGGTCGGCCCCGGCAAGGTTCTTACCGGCCTGCTCCGCCGGATCGACCCCGGGGTTGAGGCCGTCGCCATTGACAGCCTGGCCGCTCTCGGCCAGCTTGTAAGTTGAGAGCCATGGAACGGTTGCGCCTGGACGGCAAGGTTGCGGTTGTCACTGGTTCATCCCGGGGTATTGGCCGGGCGATTGCCCTCAAGCTCGGCGAACGGGGGGCCCGGGTCGTGGTAAACTACCGGACGAGGCAGGCCGAGGCCGAGGAGGTCGCGTCCCTCATCCGGAAATGCGGGGCCGACGCGATAACCTTCCAGGCGGATGTGAGCCGGCGGGAAGAGGCTGAGGCCCTGATCCAGCAGGCTCTTGACCGGTTTGGCCGGCTCGATATCCTGGTAAACAACGCCGGCCTCATCCGGGATACACTGCTACTGCGGATGTCCGACGAGGACTGGGACCTGGTTATGGATGTGAACTTACGGGGGACGTTCTACTGCTGCCGGGCGGCGATCCGGCCGATGGTTCGGCAGCGGTGGGGTCGAATCATTAATATGAGCAGCGTCGTTGGGGTGCACGGCAACATCGGGCAGGCAAACTACTCGGCCGCCAAGGCCGGGGTGATCGGGTTTACGAAGAGCCTGGCCAAAGAGGTTGCGTCCCGGAATATTACGGCAAACGTAGTCGCCCCCGGCTTTATTGAAACCGACATAACCACGAAACTCAACGAGCGGCTGAAAGCGGAGCTCTTCAAGCGGATTCACCTGGGCCGTTTCGGGACGCCGGAGGAGGTCGCCGAACTGGTCGCTTTCCTGGCATCCGATGCGGCCGGGTATATCACCGGTCAGGTCCTGCTTATTGACGGCGGCATGAGTCTCGGCTAATTTAAACTTGGAATGGCCGCCGAAAAGAAGCCGGGCTGGCGACGTCAGGCGCGCATTGTGGCTTTCAAAGTGCTTTTCGAGCATGACCTGACCGGCCACAATCCGGCCAAGGCGCTGGAATATCGACTTGCCGAGGAGCCACTGCCGGCTGACGCGGCCGAATTTGCCCGGGGCCTCATCTACGGGACCCTGGCCCACCGGGCGGAGCTGGATGAGGTCATCAGGCGATTCGCCCCGGCCTGGCCCCTGGAACAGATGAACCTGGTGGACAAAAACATACTCAGGATGGCCCTTTACGAGGTTCTGTTTGAGAACCAGGTGCCGGTTAAGGCGGCGATAAACGAGGCCGTCGAGCTGGCCAAGCTCTTCGGGACCGACGCCTCACCCAAGTTTATAAACGGCGTCCTGGGGGCCGTCGTCCGAGCATATGGGCGTGTGCCTGAAGCTCCAGGCAGCGTCAATAAACCGTAAACCGGGCAGTTCCGCCGGCGCAGGATTTAACCTCCCCTGCGCCAGCATTAACCCAAAATTTCCAGAGGGGGTGAATACATGGCAACGGTCTACGAGCGTGTAAAGCGTATCATCGTGGAGGAGCTTGGGGTGGATGAGGACCAGGTCACGCCGGATGCGTCGTTCATCGAGGACCTGAATGCCGACTCCCTGGACCTGGTCGAGCTGATCATGCGGCTTGAGGAGGAGTTCAGCAAGGAAGGCCGCCAGATCACCATCTCCGACGAAGAGGCCGAAAAGATCCGGACTGTGCGGGATGCGGTAGAATTTATCAAAGAGCACGGCGTTGAGGACGATGAGGAGTAAAGGTGGCCCAGGTCGCCGATGAGAAACGCATGACGATTTTCGAGCACCTGGCCGAGCTGCGGACCCGGCTTATTCGCAGCTTTGTGGCGCTGGGTGTTGCAACCCTTTTCTCCCTGCTCTTTACCCGGCCGATCTTTGAGATCCTGAAGGCGCCGGCGCATTCTATTGACCTCATTTTTATCGACCCCACCGAGGGGATGGGGTCGTACTTCCGGGTGGCGCTCCTGGCCGGGGTGATCCTGGCGATGCCGGCCATGGTCTATCAGGCCGTCATGTTTATCGCGCCGGGTTTGACCCCGACCGAAAAGCGCTACCTCTTCTGGCTTTTGCCCGGGGCGACCTTAAGCTTCGTCCTCGGGGTGGTTTTCGCCTACGCCGTCCTGATGCCCCCGGCCCTCACGTTTCTGTTGGGCTGGCCGGGGGAGGATATCGCCCGCCCGCAAATCCGGCTCTCGAGCTACATTGATTTCGTGACGCGGTTCCTGTTCTGGGTCGGGGTCGTCTTCGAGACGCCCCTGCTCATCTACTTCCTGGCCAAAATCAGGATTGTCAATCCCCAGCAGCTGGGTCGACTGCGCAAATATGCGATTGTTGGGGCCTTTGCCCTCGGGGCCATTATCACCCCGACCTTCGACCCGGTTAACCAGACCCTGGTCGCGGTGCCCCTCATCCTCCTCTACGAGGTCGGCATCCTGCTGGCCAGGCTCGCCTACCGCTAGACGGCCTTGGGCCGGGCGGGCCGTGAGTTCTTAACTACCCTCATCGCCCGCTGGCGTGGGCTTCAGGCCTGGTGGGACCGGCAGACTGTCTGGGGACGGCGGCTCTATGCGACCCTCGCCCTGATTTACCTGTTCGGGGCCCTCTGTTACTGCCTGGGGATTGCCAGCCTCGTGCTCATCCCGCTCCCGGCAGTACCCGGGCTGCCGGCCCAGGGCGAGGAACTCCCAGCAACTCTGACCCCTGACCCCACCGAAGGGCCGGCCGAGCCGACGCCCGAGCCAGCGCCGGTTGTGGTCTCGACCCCGGTGCCGGTTCCGACCGTCGTCGCGACCCCGGCCCCGACCCGCCCCCCGGTTTGGACCCCGACGCCCCCCTCCCGACCGACGCCGATGGCCACCCCGACCCCAGCCCCTGCCCCGACCCGCACCCCCACGCCGGTGCCCACCACCCAAACCCCCGCCGTGAGCCCGGCCCCGAGCCGGACCCCAGCCCGCTAACGGACCCGGCTGAGGGCCACCTGCTGGGCCTCAAGGAGCTGACGGATCCCCTTTTCAGCCAGGGAAAGGAGCACGTCGAGCTGAGCCCGGCCGAAGGGCTCCGCTTCGGCCGTCCCCTGAATTTCGACGAACCGCCCGTCGGCGGTCATGACAACATTCAGGTCAACTTCGGCCCGGGAATCTTCGGCGTATTCGAGGTCGAGCAAGGGCACCCCGTCGACGATGCCGACGCTTACGGCGGCGACCGCCTGTTTTATCGGGTCGGCCTCCAGCACCCCCTGGGCCCGAAGCCGGGCGACGGCCCGGACAAGAGCGACCCAGGCACCGGTAATGGCTGCGGTCCGGGTTCCGCCGTCGGCCTGGAGGACGTCGCAGTCAACGATGAAGGTGCGCTCGCCAAGCTTTTCCAGGTCGACCACGGCCCGCAGGGCCCGGCCGATCAGCCGCTGGACCTCCTGGGTCCGACCGGAGAGCCGGCCCTGGGCGGCCTCCCGGGGGGACCGGGTCGGGGTAGCCCGGGGCAGCATCCCGTATTCAGCGGTGACCCAACCCCGGCCGGTGCCGGTCAGAAAGGCCGGCACCCGCTCCTCAACCGTGACCGCGCACAGAACCCGGGTTCGGCCCTGCTCAATCAGGGCCGAACCTTCGGCAAACTCGAGCGGGTCCGGGCTGATATGGACCGGCCGGAGCTGGTCAGGGGCCCGACCACCCGGTCGGCCGGGGAATTTGCCCATCGGCGGCGACTTCACCTGCCGAGCAGGTCGGCAATGTTATAAGCCAGGAGCACCGGGAGAAAGACTGCCAGCAGTAACAGGTTGATCAGAAACCCGACCACGAAACCCTGCCGGTCGCCGTTCCGATAGAGCCACTCCCAGCTCGCCCGCATAACGGCTGCCGGGGCGATCAGCCCGATGCCGTAAAGGGCCAGATACCGGACCGCGACCCCGACCTTCCAGGGCAGGAAGTGAATCGTCGAGTGGACAAGGATGACGGCCCAGGTGACGAACTCGACCAGAAACCACCCTGTCAGGACGGTGGCCAGGACGGCCGCTGCCCAGACCCCGGTGCGCCGGTAGTCCACGGCCATGGTCAGGTCTCAGCCCGGGGCTCAGGTCCGGGCCGGAGCCGGGCCCCGCTGGTCAATGGGAACGTATTCAAGGTCCATCGGGCCCACGTACTCCAGGAGCGGGCGGATGAGGACCGCATCCCGGTACTGCTCGATGCACTGCAGGACCCAACCGGGCACCCGGCCGATGGCGAAGATCGGCACGAACAGGTCCTCCGGGATGCCGAGCAGGTAATAGACAACGCCGGCGTAGAAGTCCACGTTCACATAGATGCCCCGCTCCCGGTAGGGCTTCATGACCTCTTCGACCTTCTGAAGGATCTGGAACCAGTGGGGCTGATTCCGGCGCTCCGCAACCTCCCGGGCCAGGGGCCGTAAAAGCTTCGCCCGCGGGTCCTCGGCCTTGTAAACCCGGTGGCCGAAGCCCATTACCCGTTCGCCCC